>CAMHMM010000192.1 GCA_946186215.1 uncultured Ruminococcus sp.
TGCCCGAATCCGAGCTTTCGGATATATGGGGACAGCTCGTGGAGCATGAGATAGATATTCTTTTCTGCACCACCATAATCGAAACAGGCGTGGATGTGCCCAATGTAAATACCCTTATCATCGAGGATGCGGACAGGTTCGGCCTTTCACAGCTCTATCAGCTCAGAGGCCGTGTGGGCAGATCGAATAAGCGTGCCTTTGCGTATTTTACATTCAGACGGGGCAAGGTGCTTTCGGGGACTGCTACGAAAAGGCTTGATGCGATAAGGGAATTCACCCAGTTCGGAAGCGGATTCAGGATAGCCATGCGCGATCTGGAAATACGCGGAGCGGGCTCCATTCTCGGCGGCTCACAGCACGGCCATATGGAGGCAGTGGGTTATGATATGTATATCCAGATGCTCAATCAGGCCATCGCGGAGGAAACGGGAAAGCCCCTGCCGCCGCTGCCTGAGGATTGCCTGATAGACCTGAATATCGAGGCGCATATCCCAGATGATTATATCACTGCATTGCCTGCAAGGCTCGATGCCTACCGCAGGATAGCAGCAGTGAGCAGCGAGTGCGATGAGAGCGAGCTTGTTGATGAGTTCATTGACCGTTACGGCGAGCCGCCCAAGGCGATAATCGGCCTGATAAAGGTGGCGCTTACCCGAAACAGGGCGAGCCGCATCGGCATAACCGAGATCACACAGCGCGGAGAGCATATACTGATATTCCTGCGGAATGCGGATATCGGAATGATACAGAAGCTCAACGAGTATTACCGGGGGCGCACAACCATATTCACAGACAAGGAAAAGCCCTATATCCGCATTGCAATGAAAAAGGGCGAAAAGCCGGCTGTTGTGATGGAGGATGCAGTGAGAATACTCAGCGGAGGCGGTGAAGCACAGTGAAAAAGAGCGTTTCGGTAGTGATACCGGCACATAATGAGGAAAAATATGTAAAGCGGTGCATCGCCTCGGTAAAAAGAGCGGCTGAGTACTACGGCGGAAAATATGAGATAATAGTTTCCTGCAACCGCTGTACCGACCGCACGGCGGAAATTGCCGAAAAATGCGGTGTCCGTGTGGTATACTGCGAGGACAGATGTATCGCAAGTGTGCGCAATACCGGGATAAATGCCGCAGCAGGGGATATTATCCTCACCATTGACTGCGACAACCGCATGACCAGGGGCACGATAAAGGAAGCGGCATATTTGCTTTCACAAGGAAAATATATAGGCGGCGGCGCTCCTATCAGATTTGAAAGATATTCCTTTGCACTGTTTCTGAATGATCTGATGTGCCGTGCTGGGTTTGGCCTTACAGGGCTTTACTGCGGGATCTTCTGGGCTGAAAAAAGCACATGGCAGGCTGTGGGCGGCTTTGTTCCGAAGAAAGCAATGGAGGATGTTGCCACGGCCAAAAGACTGAAGGAATACGGCATGAAGCACGGACTGAGATACGGATGCCTTAAAAGAAATCACCTTATCAATTCCACAAGGAAATATGATGATATGGGAGATCTGCTGTATTTCAAACTGATGATCCAGAATGCGGGGACACTGTTAAAGGCGGCATTTGGCCGCAGGGAAGAACTTGATGCTCTCCTTGACAGAATGTTCTATGATTATAACGGATAATATACGGAAGGGTGATAATGATGAGTACGATATTAAAGGCCGAAAACCTTGTCAAATCCTACGGAAAGGGCGAGGCAAAGGTAACAGCACTTGACGATGTGAGCCTTGAGGTGGAAAAGGGTGAATTCGTAGCGATCGTCGGACGAAGCGGAAGCGGAAAATCCACGTTGCTGCATATCCTCGGTGCAATGGACAGACCTGATTCGGGTACGCTCACTGTGGACGGCGAGGATGTTTTCTCCTGCAAAGAGGAGCAGCTTGCAAAATACCGCCGCACAAAGGTGGGCTTTGTGTTCCAGTTTTTCAACCTCCTGCCTGTAATGACGGCAAAGGAAAATATCCTTGTTCCGCTGGCTCTTGATTCAGCTGCTCCTGATCTTGATTATCTCAACAGTCTTGCGGCTACTCTTGGCATCGAGGAAAGGCTCAGCCACTACCCTCATCAGCTTTCGGGAGGCCAGCAGCAGCGTGTTGCCATCGCCCGCGCGATGATCGCCAAGCCCTCTGTTATACTGGCGGATGAGCCTACGGGAAACCTTGATTCCGCATCGGGAGAGCAGATACTTTCCCTGTTGAGAAGCTCCATAAAGGAATACGATCAGACGCTTATCCTCATCACCCATGACAGGGAGATCGCCAAGGGTGCGGACAGGATAATCACGATATCCGACGGAAAGATCGTCACCGAATGAGCCATGGAAAGAATAAAAAAATACTTTTCAGATGACAGCACCCAGAAAAAGGCGGGTACATTCATCATCGCATTCGGCATAAGCATAGTCGTTTTCCAGCTGTTTGCCTCGATGAATCACGGATATTATGTGTTCTTCGGCGATTACAACTATCAGCAGATACCCTTTTACTACCATGTTCACGAGGCAGTGAGAAACGGCTGTCTCGGGTGGGATTTTGCAACGGATCTGGGCTCGGATCTTTTCGAGACCTACACATTCTATCTTCTGGGCAGCCCGTTTTTCTGGATAACGATACCGTTTCCGAATTCTGCACTGCCCTATCTGATGCCCTGGCTATTGTCACTTAAAACAGGTCTTGCGGCCTTGTTCGGGTATATCTACATAAGGCAGTTTACTAAAAATGAAACAGCAGCCAGCCTCGGAGGCATACTCTACGCTCATTCGGGCTTTCAGCTTTATAATCTGCTGTTTAATCACTTCCATGATCCCGTGTGCTTTTTCCCGCTTTTGCTCTATGCATCCGACAAGCTGATGCTTGAAAAGAAAAAAGGGCTTTTTGCGGGGATAGTGGCTCTGTGCGCCTGCACGAACTATTTCTTTTTCGCGCATATGGCAGTTTTCACAGTGCTGTATTTTATCGTGAACATCATCGCGGGGCGGTATAAATTCACCATACCGAAATTCATAGGCTATGGCTTTGAAGCAGTGCTTGGCGTGGTATGTGCCGCTGTGATACTTGTACCGTCGTTTCATGCGGTAATGACAAACAACAGAGGTACCGATTTTATTGCGGGCAACCCGTTGATATACGGCGAATGGCAAAAATATTTTGTGATATTCAAAAGCTTTTTCACCTTTAACGATATCCCGCTGCTGATGTATCTTGAAACCTCAGATGAGCTGAGCAGCGCCAGCGTTTCGGCTTATCTGCCCTTTGTTTCAATGTGCGGCGTTATCGGGTACTTCTATATCAAAAAAAAGAATGAGGGCAAAAAGCGCGATATGTTCGGCATTATGTTCATCGTTTCACTGGTGTTTATGTTCGTGCCGGTGCTCAACTCCTCATTTTCCATGTTCAACGCGCAGTATTATGCCCGCTGGTATTTTGCACCCATACTGATAATGTGTGCAATGACAGCTGTATGTGCCGATACGGACATGCTGCTTTTCAGAAAGGGCTTTGTACCCTGTGTGCTCGTGCCGTTCATTGTGCTGTCGTTCTATGTGTTCTACAGCGTTACGAAGGAGAGCGGAGATTTTTCAACGCTGAATATATCATTCCCAATGGTGCAGTCTGTGGTGCCCATCGGTTGTATGATGATGCTATACTCCGCGTTCAGCGACAAATCGCTTGATACAAACGAAAAGCTTGTCCGCGGTGTTTACAAGCGCACCTGTGTTACGGCACTGCTTTCCATATTTCTTGTGATAGGCTTTGTCCGCTCAAATTATCACGACACGGCTACATACTACAATGCCTTTCTTAATTCGAGAAAGGCTGTGGATACCCTGAAGGATGATGAATTCTACCGTGTGGACATGGCGGAGAATTACACCAATGTAAATCTCATGTGGGATATGGGCTCCGCAAAGAGCTTTGCAAGTATCGTAAATCCCTCTATCAATAAGGTCATGGAAAAGATAGGCTTTGCAAGAGGAACGAATTCTGCCATTCTTTCCAATTATCTTGCATACCGCTGCCTGCTTTCCACAAAGTATTATTTTGATATCCCGTATGTATATGAGGAGGGTGTTATGGCAGAGCCCTTCCCGCACCCTGTCGGTCTGGAGATATTCGATTATAAGGACACGCTCTCAAAGATGTGGGTATATGAGAATAAGTATTATATCCCGATGGGCTTTACCTATGACTATTATCTCACCGACAATGATTTTACAGCCATAGACAACCGCTATTTTCAGATGAATGCACTGCTTGAAGCGCTGGTACTCGATGATGATCAGATAGGCCGCTTCGGTGATATCCTCACGCCCTACGATCCCGAAATGGCACACTATGAATCGGAAAGGCTCGAAGAGGTCGTAAACAGGAAGAAAAGCTCTGCCTGCGAGTATTTCCATACTGACAGAAAGGGCTTTGAGACAAAATTCACAGGTGACTACACCCAAGTACCTCGAGGTCGCGTAGCATGGAACATCGATAAGTTCATCGTACTCGTAGGCAAGTGGGCGGAACCCATTCAAGACGAACTCACCGAACTACTCGAACAGGAATTCTCTCTCCCAT
>CAMHMM010000193.1 GCA_946186215.1 uncultured Ruminococcus sp.
CACCGGTTGTGTTCTCTACGATGCCCATAGCACTCCATTCATGGAGCCCACCGTTTTCTCCAAGGTGGGCAAGAAGTATTACCTTTTCTGCTCCCTCTGCCCTCGCGCCGTCTATCCCCGACTGTATCATTGAGTATATACTGCCGTCTCCGCCGAACGAATATATTAACTCGCCGTTTTCATCCTGAAAATAAGCAGGAACGGATTTAGTAAGCGTTTCGGGTGTTTCCACACCGACAAAGCCTATCTTCATTTCCGCTGTTTCTACTATGCAATAGGGTTCAAAATGAGGTTCTCCGGTACGCTTATCAACAAAATCAGAACATATATAACCGCAGTTAAGCTCTTCTGCCCGTTCAAAAAGTACATCAAGTCCATAATCAAACTCATGGTTTCCCAATGTAGCCGCATCATAACCTACTTCATTCATAAGCTGCGTTATATATGAGCCTTTTGAAAAAGTCCCTGCAAGACCGCCCTGCAATGCATCGCCGGCATCCACAAGTATTACTCCGTCATACTCCTTTTCCATTTCCCGTTTGTAAAGCTTAAGTCCGTCATATCCGATATTTTTATCTATGTGCCAGTGGACATCATTTGTATAGATGATCACTATTTTTTTTTCACCGTTCTCTGCGTACACCGTCAATGGTGTGAATATACTGCCAAAAATACACAATGCGGTAATAATAGCCGTTCTTTTCATATTATATCCTTTCCGTGCTATTCTATCCAATAAGATTTTTACTATTATATCACAGCAGATAGTGTTTTGCAAGGGGATTGGGTTATGCTTTTTCTTTTTCAGTATCATCATTTTTTCGGTTATAAAACAGAATATAGTCGGTTACATAATAGTGATTGTGCTTGTTGCATAAAAGGTGTTGGTTATATTGGTGAAATATTCACTAATGAAATGATAACCATACAATAATAATTTCCTATTGACTTGAAGATATAAAAAACATATAATAGTATTAAAATGTAAGATTTGCTTGTTTCAATATGCAAAGAAGGATCACTATGAAAAGAAAAATACTTATTATAGACGATGATGCCGATCTTGCGATGATCATATCAGATATGCTTGAGGATCACGGATATGATGTTACTTATGCCGGGAACAGCACGGATGCGTTTGATCTTCTGGAAAACAACAGTTATCACCTGATACTGCTTGATATAAATCTTCCCGATGCGCTGGGTTTCGATATCTGCCGCGAGCTGCGGTGTGTGTCCGAAGTGCCTGTGATATTCGCAAGCGCAAGAACAAGTGAAACAGACCGTATCACAGGGCTTGACATAGGCGGAGATGATTATCTGCCGAAGCCTTTCTCGATGAAGGAACTGCTTTCTCATGTGAATGCCCTTATGCGCCGCACCTACGGTTTCGGAAAAGAAGACAAGACTGTTAAATTCGGAAATATTTCCGTAGATATAACTGCCCGCTCGGTCACAAAGAACGGAAACGCTGTAAATCTCTCGCTGCGCGAGTTTGACCTGTTAGCCTATCTGTGTGAACACCCGAATGTCGCAATACCAAAGGATAAGTTGTTGAGCGAGGTCTGGGGAGCATTTTCGGCAGTTGAACCCACAACACTTGCTGTACATATACGCTGGCTTCGGGAAAAGTTGGAGGATGATCCTGCTTCTCCGGTATACATAAAGACTGTATACAAGGTAGGTTATATGCTGGAGGCGGAGATATGAAAAAGATACTGAAAGTGACGGCCACATTTTCACTGCTTTTCATAGTAGCTGCATATCTGCTGTCAATGCATTCACAGGGGCAGACAGCACAAGATATACGCTCAGAACAGATCATTGCGGTAAATGAGATATCACAGCTCATGCAGAACGGTGAAACACAGCTTGCAGTGCAGAAAACAGAGGAGCTGCAGGACAGCCTTCGGGTAATGCCTCTTGAAAGTGGATTAGGTAAAGAAGGTATATTGCTCTGTATACTTGCAGTGTTGTTCATGGCCGGGATATTCATTTATGTGTACATAACCATCCTTCGCCCGTTTGATAAAATGAAAGCATACGCAGCCGAGATCGCAAAGGGTAATTTTGATATTCCTCTTGATTACGACCGTTCTGCTTACTTTGGTGAATTCACATGGGCTTTTGACAGTATGCGTAAGGAGATAACCCGTTCGCGGATGTGTGAACGAGAGGCGATAGAAAACAACAAGACAATTATAGCAACACTTTCACATGATATAAAAACGCCTGTTGCTTCGATACGCGCATACGCCGAAGGGCTTGAGGCGAATCTTGATGTAAGTCCCGAACGCCGCGCAAGGTATCTTTCGGTGATGATGAAGAAATGTGATGAGGTATCTGCTCTTACGGATGATCTTCTGCTGCACTCGCTTTCGGATATGGACAGGTTATATATCAAGACTGAGGATATTGATATTATCGAGCTTATTAAACAGACTGCCGCTGAGATCTCCGGCGAAAAGGGTGATGTTGTATTCCGAAAGCCCGATTTTTCTGCAATAGTTCACGCAGATAAAAAGCGTATCATACAATTAACCGAAAACCTTATTAACAATGCAAGGAAATACGCACATACGGATACAGGGATTTTTTTCACACAGACAGACGGCATGATAGAGATACATTTCTGCGATACGGGCGATGGCATACCCGATGAGGATATGCCTTTCATCACGGGTAAATTCTACCGCGGAAGGAACTGCGGTGATGAGAACGGTTCGGGGCTGGGACTGTATATCGTGAAATATATTGCAGAGCAGTCAGGTGGGAGCCTTACTCTTATGAACCACGAAAAAGGGCTCGAAGCTGTTGTATCTCTGCCGATAAAAAAATCGTAAAAAGCCTTTTTTCTTAAAGACTCCTTAATAAGAAATATTGTAAAATATCCTCATAAAGCAGCCAAAGGAGAACAGACTATGAAAAAAACTATACTGTCGGCAAAGGGGCTCTGCAAGAGCTTTGCACACAACGGCGGTCAGGTGCATATCATATCAGATGCCGATATTGAGCTTTATGAGGGTGACTTCACGGTGATAATGGGTGCCTCGGGCTCGGGCAAATCCACGATGATGTACGCACTGAGCGGAATGGACAGGGCAACATCGGGCGAGGTAATGTACAACGGCAGCAATATCACGGCCATGAAGGAAAGAGAACTTTCAAGGCTGCGCTGTACAGAATTCGGTTTTGTGTTCCAGCAGATACATCTTGTAAGCAATCTGAGCATATATGAAAATATAACCGTTCCCGCATACCATGCAAAGAAATATTCTGTTTCACAGGTCAGGGAATATGCGGATAAGCTGCTTGAAAAGATGAATATATCTCATATCAGGACACATCTGCCGTCACAGTGCTCGGGCGGTGAGCAGCAGCGGTGTGCCATAGCAAGAGCGCTGATAAACAGACCGGTACTGCTCTTTGCTGATGAACCCACAGGTGCGCTCAACCGAAAAAACACAACAGAGGTACTTGATCTTCTGACAGAATGTAATCGTGACGGCCAGAGCATACTTATGGTAACTCACGATATGCGTGCCTCGCTCAGGGCTACAAGGATACTCTATATTGAAGACGGTAAGATAACCGGAGAACTGGCGCTCCCTCCTTATTCTGCAGAAAACGAGAAGAGCCGTGAGACACAGGTCGGTGCATGGCTCACCTCTCTGGAATGGTGAGGTGCGGTATGGATATATTTACTCTTGTCAAAGCGAATATCCGCCGCAAAAAGGGAGCATTCGCGGGCATAATGCTGTTTATGCTGATAATATCTCTTTCGGTGACATCTATCGTAAGCCTTAAAAGAAATTTTGAAAATTCGATAACATCCGAATATGATCACATGAACAGTGCGAATATATCGCTCAATATAAGGCGTGATCTTCTTACGGATGATATACTTGATGAGGTGAATTCTCATCCCTTTGTAAAGGACACTATGGTCATGGATACGCTCGTACCTGCCTCCTACACACTCCCGAACGGGAATGAAGGCAGTTTCAGCTTATTCATATCCGAATTCACCGCTTCTGTTGACAGACTTTGGAAAGCCGACCTTTCGGGTTTTGAGGATAATGTTCCTTCGCCCGAAAAGGGAGAGATATATCTTCCGCAGGCGATGAGCGCGAATGAGAATATAGCTGTCGGTGATACGATAACCGCAGTTTTCGGACAGCAGGAATTCGGGTTCAAGGTAAAGGGATTTATAGAGGAACCAGTGTGCGGAAGTGCGTTCATTCCCATAAAAGCGGCATATGTATGCAAAGAGGATATGGACAGTCTGACGGACTTTATTGAACAAGGAGCACTTGCTTACCCTGCGATGAAGTATCATCTGTACAGCTTTGTGTATATTTTCAAGGCTGATGACAGTGATCTCACCGACAACCGCTTTGCATCGGCAATAAACAAGGATACTCCTATGGGCAGCTATGCTTCGGGGATAATGACAAGAACGGACAGCATACATTATCAGGATCTTCTTCCCGACATTATCCTGAATATATTTCTGTCCTTCGTTATCATACTTACAGTCAT
>CAMHMM010000194.1 GCA_946186215.1 uncultured Ruminococcus sp.
CCTACGGTGATGATCCCGATATCACACCTATACGCAAAACCGCGCCCAGGGCAACGCACTACGAAAGTATCGTTAAAAAGGCTGCTTCGTCAAGTATGGAGCAGGGGAGTATTGATTTTGCAGTGGGTGACAGGGTGGCACACCCGAAATTCGGTGAGGGCATGGTAGTCTCAGCACAGTTTATCGGAAACGACAACCTGCTTGAAGTGGCATTTGACAAGGTAGGTACAAAGAAGATAATGGCAAGGCTGAGCAAGATGAAAAAGCTCTAATAAAGGAGGAAGCATAATGATACTATCAGACGGCACCATCAGGGAAATGCTTGCGGACGGCAGGCTCACAGTCACACCTGTTGAGGATAACCAGATTCAGCCCGCCAGCGTGGATATCCGCCTCGGCAATACATTCAGCATAGTAGAGGATTCCTCCAAGGGCATAATCAGACTGGACGAAAAGACTAATTACAAGACCATGACCGCCGACAGCTACCTACTGCTGCCCGGGCAGTTCGTCCTTGCCACAACGATGGAGTATATCAGGCTTCCCGATAATCTTACAGCCTTTGTGGAGGGCAGGAGCAGCCTTGGCAGGATGGGGCTTTTTATCCAGAATGCGGGCTGGGTGGATCCCGGATTTGCTGGTGAGATAACGCTGGAGCTTTTCAATGCAAACCGCTGTGCCATCGAGCTTACCACTGGCAGGAGAGTAGGTCAGCTGGTATTTGCGCTTATGGATAAAAATGCACAAAGGCCTTACCGCGGAAAGTATCAGGGACAGCGCGGGGCTACCGGATCAAGAGTTTATCTGGACGAATGAGTACAGATTTTTGCAGTTTTCATGTTTATAAATTACAGATTTGCTGATTGATTAATATATGGGCGGAATTAGCCAAATAATTAGCGTATAAAAATTATATTATTTAATATGATGAAATTGCAGCTATAGTAAATGTAATGTTAATCACGGTTGTTTATGTAACCGAAATGAAATAAAATAATTGCACAATATCTGATTATTGCAATATATGGCATATAATTATCTTAATGTCAAATTTTTATATTGTGAAAATCAGTGATTTACTCAAAAACGGTATTGCACTATTTTTACATTTGCAATTTGGACGATTTCTTTATTGTGCATTTTGACTATGGATATCCCCCTGACAGAATGCTCCGTGCTCATTTCTACAAATTCACAAATTTAGTGGTGAAAAAGTGCAGATTTCATTGACAAACAGATCACGGCGCTGTATAATAATAACAACAAGTAAAGTTTTATGCTGCACCAATAAGGACTTGACGGGAGGCGCTTCCGCTCTGTACATGGTTTCATCAGCTTATGTACATTGGCTTTCCGTCGCAGACCGAATGCTCGTGTCAGTGCATGGAGACGGGCGGGGCAAGACTTTCAGGCGACATAATGCGTATCGAGCGCGGATACACAGTGACATCATGATGTGACGAGCAAGGACAGCGACAAAGACTAAAGATAAGGATCAACACTTATGCAGACTTTCATGAAAATGAACGGGTCTGCGCGGTGTTATTCAGCGCAGATCCGCAAGGAATGAGAAAGCCCTCCAAAGAATTGGCGGGCTTTTTCATTGTCCTGCGGTATTTTTTCCCAAAATAGCGTTTCGCTCTTGAATTTATCCGCTGCGTGTGGTATAATGGTAACTGTACTGCATCAACTATCTGCGGTGTATGCAGCACCGCTTCAAACGAGGTAATGTATGAACCTTCGTGATTCCGTGAAAAAAAGCTTTATCAAAAGCATTACTGCCCTCATAATCTTTTTCAATATAGTGCTTATCGTCCTGTTTGTGATCATGACCTTCTATATGATCAGAGGCAATATCGAACGCAACGCACAGATGATCGTTTCCAACGCGGTCTCTGCCTGCAAGGGCTCCTATGAATCCTTCCTGTCAAAATCCGCGCTGTCGCTGCAGCTTTTTTCCTCGGACAAGGCTGTTTCGGATTTCTTTGAGGATGATACACAGACTGCTGATGCTGCAAGAGAAGTGCGGGATGTGGTGAATGCCGTTCCCGAATTTGACAATGTATGGCTCATGTCCCCCAACGGCGTGTGCATCGACAAGGGCGGCCTTTGCGATATCAGAAACACGGGGCTCATGTCAATTTCCGTAAGGTATGAGAGGACTGTTGCCATAGGCTCCCACTATGACAGTGAATACGGCATTATCATATATCGCCCCTATGTGGTAAACAACGAACAGGCGGGAGTGATATATGCCCAGATCTCTCCCGAGGTGCTCGGCAGCCATATCGGCTCGGCTGTAAGCGCGATGGGAACTTATCCGGTGCTTTTCAGTGAGATGGGTACGCCTATCTATGCTCCGCCTGCTGTTATGAAGATGCTGAAGAATACAGGTGAGGATATTTCCTATCTCAACAGCGGTCAGGCAGGAAAAATGTCCTATCTTGGGAACGGTACATCTCACGGCTGCTTTATGTCGGAAAGGCTGAGCTCAGGCTGGCTGCTTACTGTTGTCTACGATGGACAGTATATAGAGGGCTCCTTCAGAAAGAGCTTTTCCCAGCAGCTGATCGTTCTTGTCTGCCTCTTTGCACTTGAGCTGATAGCCACACTCAATGCGATACGCTACCAGTCCAGAGATATCCCCGAGATATCGGATTCTATCGCGCATATCTCCGCAGGCAACTACAATTTCAGGATAAATTCCACCTCGGAAAACGAGATAGGTCTTATAGCAAAATCCGTAGACGAGCTGGCAGACCAGCTGCAGAAAAAGAACGCGGTCATAGATGACTATATCAATCTTGATGCCACAACAGGGCTCTATAACCGCTACAAGATGTATGAATATCTGCAGGATCTTGCAAGTGTCAGGGACGAGGCCCGCCCCCGCTTTGCACTGCTTTTCATAGATATAGACAATTTCAAATGGGTGACCGAGACACTCGGACACAAGCAGGGAGATGAATTCCTGCGCATATTCGGTTCGAGGATAAAGGAGACCGTTCCGAGAGTGTTCCGCTTTTCAGGTGATGAATTTGTCGTTGTTACCGAGCTTGGCAAGGACAATGGCATGATAAATGAGCTGATACGAAACATCAAGGAAAAGTTCACCCAGCCCATAGATATACTCAATAACAAGCTCTACGCGCACTTTTCCGTGGGTATATCCATATATCCCGATGATGATCTCAACCTTGATATGCTCCTGCGTGATGCGGATATTGCAATGCAGAGAGCAAAGGAAAAGGGCAAGGGGCGCACTGAGTTTTTCAGCGCGATATTCCATCAGAATGTTCTGAACAAATCCACCATCGCGCAGCATCTTAACAAGGCCATCGAGAATAACGAGCTCTATCTGGTGTTCCAGCCTATCATCAGTGTCAAAAACGGCGATATACACGGCTTTGAGGCACTTATCCGGTGGGAGAGCCATGAACTGGGCTTTGTGCCCCCTTCAAGCTTTGTTGCCATAGCTGAGGAGACAGGCTCTATTGAGCAGATCGGCACCTGGATATTTGAAAATGGCTGCCGCACGCTCAAAAAGATGCTCACCTACAACAAGGGCATCGTAATGTCGATAAATGTGTCGGCTGTTCAGCTCAAAAAGGACGATTTTATCGACAAGGTGCGCCGCATGATCAGCCTTTACGGTATCGATCCCGCAAATCTGCAGGTGGAGATCACAGAATCCCTCTTTGTGGATATGGTGGACGACAGAAGCAATATGAAAAAGCTGCAGGCGCTGGCCGATATGGGCATCGCCATTGCGCTTGATGATTTCGGAACCGGCTATTCCTCGTTCAGCTACTTGAAGAATATGCCTGTCCGCACTCTGAAGGTGGACAAGAGCTTTGTTGACGAGATAGGCAGCAAGAGCAAGGATTACCAGATAACCAACTCCATCATCGGCATGGTACACAGCCTTGGCATAAAGACCGTGGTCGAGGGCGTTGAAAGCATAGAACAGTACAATATCCTCACGGAATTCGGCTGTGACTACATACAGGGCTTTCTTATGTCAAAGCCTCTCAAGGAAAGGGCTGCGCTTGATTTCGTGATCGAGTATGAGGAGTTCCACAAGCCCAACGAGCAGATACTGATCCAGAATTCTGATATGCTCGCAGAGGAGCGTCGCAGGAAGGAGAACGGCAATGTACATTCTTGAAACATCTGCAGACTTTGATTCGGCGCATTTTCTCAGCGGATATGTCGGAAAATGCTCGAATATCCACGGTCACCGCTGGCATATATGCGTTCAGGTGAGCGGAGAGATAGTCACTGCAGGTCAGGAACGGGGCATGGTAGTTGATTTCGGCACTCTTAAAAAGGATGTGCGCGGCGTAGCAGACAGTCTCGACCACAGACTGATCTATGAAAGCGGTTCACTCAGAGAGACCACCGTAGCCGCACTCAAAGAGGAGAATTTCACTCTTTATGAGGTGCCTTTCAGGCCGACTGCGGAAAATCTTGCAAAATATATATACGACATCCTTTCGGAAAAATACAATGTGAT
>CAMHMM010000195.1 GCA_946186215.1 uncultured Ruminococcus sp.
ATTGTTCCCAAGTTATGAAGAACAATGCCAAATTGCAGACTTTTTCAGTCGCCTTCCGTAACACCGATAACATGATCGATATGGTGTACTTGGTTTGCTCCAATTTGAGCATTCCACTTCCTAATAGAAAACTCAAACTGGGGATTTAGCTTAACTTCGGGATTTTACGTTATTTTCTGCCCACACTTATTCCAGAAGAGCCATGTTTTTCTGTTATAAGAAAGCGGTAGCACTCAGGTAGCACTCGTAAAAAATCGCCTCAAAAATATGAGTGCTATGTGAGTGTTACATGAGTGATATCCATGTTTTTTCAGCCTTTCTCAGCAGACCAGAAGATATTACAAAACCCCGAAGCATAGCACTTCGGGGCGATTTTGCGTATGTTTCCCAAATGGGAACTTTTATCTCTTTGAGAACTGAGGTGCGCGTCTTGCAGCCTTGAGACCGTACTTCTTTCTTTCCTTCATTCTGGGGTCTCTTGTAAGGAAACCAGCCTTCTTGAGCTGGGGACGAAGCTCAGGGTTGAACACGAGGAGTGCTCTGGAAATGCCGTGTCTGATAGCACCGGCCTGACCTGTAACACCGCCGCCTGTAACATTTGCAACGATATCGAACTGCTCAGCGGTCTCGGTGAGAACGAGAGGCTGTCTTACGATGAGCTTGAGTGTATCAAGGCCGAAATAATTGTCCATATCTCTGCCGTTGATGGTGATCTTACCTGAACCGGGCATGATCCTGACTCTTGCAACGGAGCTCTTTCTTCTGCCTGTGCCTGCATAAGCCTGTATCTTGGATTCGTACATTGATCATACCCTCCTTATATCTCAAATTTTTCGGGCTTCTGAGCCTCATGCTTGTGCTCAGCGCCTGCATATACTCTCAGACGGGTGAGAGATGCTCTGCCTACGGTGTTGTTGGGAAGCATACCGTTTACAGCATACATCATAGCCTTTTCGGGATGATCCTTCATGAGCTCGCTGTACTTTACTTCCTTGAGGCCGCCGATCCAACCGGTGTGCCACTTGTAGGACTTCTGCTCGAGCTTCTTGCCTGTGAGAACTGCTTCTGCGCAGTTGATGATGATTACATGGTCGCCGCAGTCAGCGTGAGGTGCGAATGTAGGCTTGTGCTTGCCTCTGAGAAGTGTAGCCGCAGCAGCTGCAACACGACCGAGGGACTTGCCTGAAGCGTCTATTACGAACCATTTGCGCTCAATGTCGGCAGCCTTTGGCATATAAGTTGACATAGGTCATTCTCCTTATAAATTATTTTTTCCGTTAAACGACAAATGCTATTATACCGCCATTTGCGGCATAAGTCAAGGGATATTTCGGATAAAAATTAAATATATCTCCCGAATAGGTCTGATATCTCTTATATTCTCGTTATATCTCTCGTTTAGTCATGACTGACAGCACTTTTTTTGATAAAATAAAGCCGCATTTACGCCCTGTTTTGTGTATGATGCCCTGTGTAACGCTGCTGATGCCTGAAATCGGCAATCTGGCGTGTGTATTTCATGCATTGACAGTCAAAACTCTGCTGCAGTTTGTATTTTAATCAAAATCTAATCTGTTTTAAATTGAAATATCGCCGCTTCTGTGGTATGCTGATTACAATATCACAAACAGGATAATGGAGGGACAGATATGAAAGAGATCATTGGCAGTATCATTCAGGCTGTGGTTCGTGCGCTGGTGGCAGTAAAGGACTTCTTTTCGGACAATGTGGATCTGTCCGATCCTTTTATGAAGGTGATCGCCCCTTATTCCCGTCAGGGCTTTTCGGAGAATGTCCGGAACGGCGGCCGCCGGGATTGATGTGAGACTATACAATACAACGGCAAGCGATTGCATCCGCTTGCCGTTGCTTTCTTGAAAACAGTGTTTTGAACAGGAATAATGGCCAGAGTGAGCAATATGTGGCTTAAGCGCTGATACTTTTTATCAGGAGGATTGAGGGTCTATATGTTATTTTTTTGGAAAAAAACTGACAAGGATCAAAGCGGAGCGGCAAGCTCACCGGTAAATAATGATGTCAGTACTGAGAAGAAAGTCAAAAACAAAGTGTTCGGCAGACTTATATACAATAATTACCTTTGGAAGGGGCATATCAAGTTTGAACTATTCGGGAAAATAAGCACAGTAAAAGTACTTATCAATACCGAAGAACATGATGCTGTGGAACCCGAACAGGAAGAAGCTTTCCTTGAGTATATTTCCCGCAAGGAAGAACTCGATGCTCTTATCGCCTCGGAACTCAGAAAGGGATATGACCTGGATGAAAGCTTTGATCTGTGCGAAAGATTTGAATTAAACTGTATACTTATCCATTCGGGCGGAGACTTTGGTTTTTCTTTTATCGACAACAATGCTCCGGAAGGACGCTCGGACAGGGATGTAGTTGTCACTGTGATACCCGAAGTATCATATTTCGGTAGTGAAGAGGACTACTTCTGAGCGGGTAAACCCGCTGTTGCCCGTATTCTTGTTTATCGGCAAACTTTAGCTTGCCGCTGAGCAGTAATAAGAGTTCCGAGCCACAAAATTTCGTTCTCCTGCAAAGGAGAGTACGGGAAGGTGCAGACTCTGCCTGCCGGGTAACAGCGGCGTTTCACCGCGCCCTAAGTGTAAAATAATAGCAGGCATAAAAGCTTCGAGCCACAAATCTACGATCACCCGCAAATCAGAGTACGGGTAACTGCAGGCTTTGCCTTATGTAAAATAATAGCAAGCATAAAAGCTCCGAGCCACGAAAAAGCGTTTTCTTTCAAATGAGAGTACGGGTAACTGCAGGCTTTGCCTGCCGCTTGACTTGATAGGATAATAGTGATATAATAGGTGTTGGGCGCATGGAAGCGCCCGACCTTACAGCCGATAAAGGAGTTGATATATATGAATACGCAGAAATTCACCAAGCGTTCCATCGAGGCGCTGCAGGCCGCACAGGAAACTGCCATACAGTACAGCAATACCAATGTGGGGCAGGCACATATGCTCTATGCGCTGATGACGCAGGAGGACGGGCTCATTCCCGAGCTTATGCGCAGAATGGGCAAGGATCCCGCTGTCATCGCAGGAGGCATCGAGAGGATAATCTCCCGCATCCCCAAGGTAACAGGCAGCGGACGGGATATGAATACCGTCTATATCTCCCAGAATCTTGACAGGCTCCTCAATGCCGCAGAGCCCATCGCAAAGAATATGGGGGACGAGTATGTTTCCGTTGAACATATCATCCTTTCCTATTTTGAGAATGCGGAGAATGAGATACAGAACCTTTTCAGGGATTTCGCCATTGATAAGGATACATTCTTCAAAGTGCTCGCAGATGTGAGAGGCTCACAGCGAGTTACCAACGAAACTCCCGAGGACACCTACGATGTGCTCAAAAAGTACGGTCAGGATCTTGTGGAGCAGGCAAGACAGAACAAGCTCGATCCCGTTATCGGCAGAGATACCGAGATCCGCAACTGTATCCGCATACTTTCCAGAAAGCGTAAGAACAATCCCGTGCTGATAGGTGAGCCCGGTGTCGGCAAAACAGCTATCGCTGAGGGACTCGCACAGAGAATAGTCAAGGGCGATGTCCCCGACAACCTCAAGGACCGCAAGCTTTTCTCGCTGGATATGGGTTCGCTGATCTCAGGCGCTAAGTTCCGCGGCGAGTTTGAGGAGCGCCTCAAGGCCGTCCTCAATGAGGTCAAGAAGTCCGACGGAAAGATAATCCTCTTTATCGATGAGCTCCATACGATAGTCGGTGCAGGAAAGACCGACGGCGCTATGGATGCGGGCAATCTGCTCAAGCCCATGCTGGCAAGAGGCGAGCTCCACTGCATCGGCGCTACCACCCTTGATGAATACAGACAGTATATCGAAAAGGATGCCGCACTGGAAAGGCGTTTCCAGCCTGTTCAGGTGCCCGAGCCCACTGTCGAGGATACTATCACAATCCTCAGAGGCCTCAAGGAGCGCTATGAAGTGTTCCACGGCGTAAAGATACAGGACAGCGCACTTATCACTGCGTCAGTGCTCTCCAACAGATATATCACCGACAGATTCCTCCCCGATAAGGCTATCGACCTTGTAGACGAGGCCTGTGCCCTTATCCGCACCGAGATGAATTCCATGCCCACAGAGCTTGACGAGGTGGCAAGGAAGATCATGCAGAAGGAGATCGAGGAGACCGCCCTCAAAAAGGAAGAGGACAAGCTCTCTCAGGAGCGCCTTGAAAATGTGCAGCGCGAGCTCAGCGAGCTGCGTGACGAGTTCAAGGCTATGAAGACACGCTGGGAGAACGAGAAGAACGCTATCGGCAAGGTCCAGAAGCTCCGTGAGGATATAGAAAAGGCCAAGGCCGATCTGGCAAAGGCTCAGCGTGAGGGCAATTATGACCGCGCTGCAGAGCTGCAGTACGGCACTCTCCCCACTCTTGAAAAGGAACTTGATGAAATAGACGATGTGGCTGAGGAGGCGCAGAAGAATTCCCTGCTGCGTGA
>CAMHMM010000196.1 GCA_946186215.1 uncultured Ruminococcus sp.
ATCGTTTTGCAACTCCTTATGTGTGTTTTTTTGTAAAAATCAACAAATATCATATATTAAATTTGTGTAAAATACACTGTTGATTATTTGGGCGGTTTCTGATACAATATAAATATCAGTATATCCATCTCAGGAAAGAGGTATAGTTATGGTTTCGGAAGAACACAAGAAGGAAGTTCACAGACGCAGCAATGTCAAGTGGGACAGGGAGCATATGCGCTCTATTTCCTGCCGTGTGCGCACTGAGCAGGCAGATCTTTTCAAAAAGTACTGTGCGGAGAACAACACTACTCCGGGGCGTGTTGTAAAGGATTTTGTTCTCGGCGTGATCGAGAAGTATGAGGCTGAGAAGAAGTGAGTCAGGCGGACAGCGGGCAATATATGAAGAAGCCTGTATTTTCCGTTATAATCCCCGCTCATAATGAAGAAAAGTATATCGGAAGATGTATAAAGTCGGTCATACGCGCTGCGGGCAAGGTCCCCTGCGAAACGGAGATCGTTGTTGTTGCCAACCGCTGTACTGACAGGACTGAGCAGATCGCAAGGCATTATGGTGCATATGTTGTTACTAATGATAAAAAGTGTATAAGCAGCATCAGAAACTCCGGTGTAAGAGCTTCACACGGCAGGATCATCGTTACCCTCGATGCGGACAGTATGATGTCATTGTATTCGCTCAGGGAAATAGGTCATATGCTTGGCAGCGGCAAATATGTTGGCGGAGGGACTGTTCCGCGGTTTGACCGTGTGTCCCTTGGGATTCTTTGCTCAGGGCTTTATGTGGCAATAAATCTTATCCCTGTTATGCTCAGAAACGGTGCAGCCCTCAGCGGTGCTATGTTCTGGTGCTTCAGGAAGGATTTTGACCGCATAGGCGGATTTGATGAGAGCCTTGTGAGCCTTGAGGATATGGATTTTGCAGCAAGGCTCAACAGTCTCGGAAAGAGCCGCGGCCAAAGATATGGTACGCTTAAAAAGAGCTTTGTTGTCACTTCGAGCCGTAAATTCGACGAATTCGGTGACTGGTATCTTATCAGAAATCGTGATCTTACAAAGCGGATATTCTCCGGGAAAGACAGACAGGCTGCGGATCAGTTCTATTATGATGTGCGATAAAAGAAACGGCAGATCAGTTTTTGGCTGATCTGCCTTGTTTTATTTGCCTATATCCGAATTGAGGATATCCTTCATTTTTTCAAAGAAGCTCTTTCTGTTGCGGTAATTGTTGTCGCCAAGGCTCTCCTCGAATTTCTTCAGGAGCTCCTTCTGTGTTTTGTTAAGTCCCTTGGGTACCTCTACAACAACTGTTACATATTGGTCGCCGCGCTCGTTTCTGTGGAGCTTCTGAACGCCCTTGCCCTTGAGCCTGAACTTTGTTCCGGACTGAGTTCCCTCGGGAATATTGTAGCGCACCTTTCCGTCGATGCAGGGGACTACGATTTCATCGCCCATTACCGCCTGCATATATGTGATGGGTATTTCGGTGTTGATATCAAAGCCCTCGCGCTCGAAGATAGGATCGGACTTTACATGGACGAGTATCTGGAGATCGCCGGATGCACCGCCGTTCATGCCGTTGTTTCCCTCGCCTCTTTTGAGCAGTACCTGTCCGTCATCTATGCCCGCAGGGATATCGACTGAAACTGTGCGGGGAACTGTAACCCGTCCGGAGCCTCTGCACTTTGAGCAGGGTGAAGTGACCATCTGTCCCTTGCCGCCGCAGCGTGTGCAGGGGCGCTGTGTGTTCACCATGCCGAAAAGGGAGCGCTGTACGGTGTTTCTGTAGCCTGTACCGCCGCAGTCTGTACACATGGTGGGCTTTGTGCCGGGGGCTGCGCCTGTTCCGCGGCAGTCGGGACACTGCTCTGTCCTGTTTATCTGAATATCAGCTCTCTTGCCCTTGCAGGCTTCCATGAACTCGATGCGTATCTCGGTCTGGATATCCTGTCCGCGCCTGGGTGCGTTGGGGTTGCTGCGCGAGGATGAACCGAATCCGGAGCCGCCGAAGAATGAGCTGAAAACGCTTTCGAGATCCTCTGCGGACATTCCACCGGAGAAGCCTCCGAAGCCGCCTGCACCGCCGTATGAAGGATCTACTCCCGCATGGCCGAACTGATCGTATTTGCTCTTTTTGTCGGGATCGGAGAGGATCTCATAAGCCTCGTTGACCTCTTTCATCTTTTCCTCACATTCCTTGTCATCGGGATGCAGGTCGGGATGATATTTTTTTACACACGCGCGATAGGCCTTTTTGATCTCGTCATCGGATGCGCCCTTGGATATGCCGAGCACCTCGTAAAAATCTCTTTTATCAGCCATATTTACCTCGATTATTTTTCGTTAAATTTTGCGGAATCTGCGGCAACGATCCTGACAAATTCATCGCCATGCTCAGTTTGGCTGAGCTTCATTATTCCTTTTCCCTTTAGTCTGAACACCGTTTCGTATTTTGTGTTCTCCGGCAGGGACATAATAACATCACCGTGGATACAGGGAACCTTGATCTGTCCGCCTTTTCTGCATTGTTCTTCGCTTACGGGGACATCTACATGGATATCATACCCGTCCCGCCTGAACACGGGATGTTCTGCGACTTTTATCAGAACACGGAGAACACCGTAAGACCTGTTTGCAACATTGACATTTCCCTGCCCTTTTATAAAAATCGTCATCCCATCATTCACACCTGCGGGGATACTAACATCTACATCACACAAAGCTTCTGTGCTCCCGGAGCCATTGCATCTGGAGCATGAAGAAACAGCGATCTTCCTTTTTCCGCAGCATTTTGGACAAGGTATATCCTCTTTGCCGAATAATCCTTTTCTGACAGTTTTCTCAATACCTGTACCCTTACATCCGGGGCATATATCGAACACTGTTCCTGTACCGTTGCACACGGTACAGAATTCCTTCTTGCTGACCTTTATCTTCTTTATCACACCTTTACAGGCATCAAGAAAACCGATCGCAGCTTCAGTCTTTATATCTGAAGGTCCGGGACCATTAAAAACAGTATTAAAAACATCACGAACAAAGCGCGAATTATAAGATTCATATGAATATACGGGTGGATTATATCTCGCACCATTCTGCTTTTTTTCGTAAGGATCATTAGAAATGTTCATAATATCAGGTTTTATTATAATCCGTCAATGCCGCCGTCTGCGCTTATGGCAGACGACGGCTTATCAGCTGCTTAAATTTTAAACTTCTGTATAATCTGCATCAACGAAACCGTCGTTGTTTGAGCTGTCCTGTGCGCCGCCTGCGTTGGGATCAAAGCCCTGAGCGCCTGCTGCAGCATTGGGATCGCCCTGAGGTGCAGCCTGCTGATATACCTTGCTGGAGAGCTCGTAAACAGCCTGCTGGAGAGCCTCTGTCTTAGCCTTCATGTCAGCGGTGTTGCCGCTTTCGATAGCCTTCTTCAGGTCGTCGATCTTGGACTGAACAGGAGCCTTGTCGGAATCGGATACCTTGTCGCCGAAGTCCTTGATAGCCTTTTCAGACTGGAATACCAGAGATTCTGCCTGATTCTTGATATCTACCTCTTCCTTGCGGCGCTTGTCTTCCTCGGCAAACTTCTCTGCTTCCTTAACAGCCTTGTCTATATCATCCTTGGACATATTTGTGGAGGACTGGATGGTGATGTTCTGCTCCTTGCCTGTTCCGAGATCCTTTGCGGAAACATGAACGATACCGTTGGAGTCGATATCGAAGGTTACCTCGATCTGAGGAACGCCTCTGGGAGCAGGAGCGATGCCGTCGAGTCTGAACATACCGAGCTGCTTGTTGTCCTTTGCGAATTCTCTTTCGCCCTGGAGAACATTGATGTCAACAGCGGTCTGATTATCTGCATAGGTGGAGAATACCTGAGAATGCTTGATGGGGATAGCCTTGTTTCTCTCGATCATCTTTGTGCAGACACCGCCTGCGGTCTCGATGCCGAGGGAGAGGGGAGTTACATCACGGAGTACCATGCCTGTAACATCGCCTGTGAACACACCGCCCTGAAGTGCTGCACCAAGAGCAACGCACTCATCGGGGTTGATGCCCTTGAAGGGTTCAGCGCCCATGTACTTCTTTACTGCATCCTGAACAGCGGGGATTCTTGAAGAACCGCCGACCATGAGCACCTTGTTGATATCGGAGGGCTTGAGATCAGCGTCGGAAAGTGCCTGACGGACAGGTCCCATTGTGGATTCAACGAGATCAGCTGTGAGCTCGTCGAACTTAGCCTTGGTAAGTGTGAGCTCCATGTGCTTGGGGCCTGTTGCATCTGCTGTGATGTAGGGAAGGTTGATAGAGGATGTAGGTGTGGAGGAAAGCTCTATCTTAGCCTTTTCAGCAGCTTCCTTAAGTCTCTGCATAGCCATCTTGTCGTTGGAAAGGTCAACGCCGTCAGATGTCTTGAATTCGGAGATCATCCAGTTTATGATCCTCTGGTCGAAATCATCGCCGCCCAGGTGGTTGTTGCCG
>CAMHMM010000197.1 GCA_946186215.1 uncultured Ruminococcus sp.
CATACGCGATGTCGCTATGTGACTGGAGTTCAGACGTGTGCTCTTCCGATCTGGGGCAACGGAATTGACCGTCATGTCCTCGCCCTTGTCAGCCATATTGAAGTGAATGAGCTCGGAATCTCTTGTGCCCAGATACAGCATATCCTTGTTCTCGGGATCGGGGAATACGGATTTTATCGTAAATCCCAGAGTATCAGAATCGAAAAATGAGGTGACCTTCAGGTTCTCAATCGCAAAAAACGAGCCCTTAGAATCCTTTCCGTAGATAACGCCCTTGTCCTCAGTGAGCATATCGATGAATTTGTCATTGAGCAGCGGATCATCCATGATCTGCATATTCTCTTCGCTGTCGATATATGCCATTCCGTGCGTGGTGGCAACGAGGATATGGCCGCCTCTGTCCTCTGCAAGAGCGCGGACAGAAAGCGAAACAAGGCCGTCATTCTTGCCGTAGGAGCGGAATTTGCCGTTTTCATAGAGCACAAGGCCTTTGTCGTTGGTGCCTATCCAGAGCCTGTTTTTGGAGTCTGCGAGCAGGCAGACAACGCTCGATACGCCTGTGGAGGAATCAAAGCGGATGAAATTCTTGCCGTCATATCTGATAAGGCCGCTGTATGAGCCTATCCAGATAAATCCGTCCTGTGTCTGCGCGATGGCATTTGCCTCAGATGTGGGGAGACCGTTTGAATTATCGTAGAGAACGGCCAGATAGCCCTTGTAGAGATCGTCAAAATCAATGGGGTTGTAGTTCTCGGCAGGTGCGTATTCCTTTGAAAGAAGTTCCTGCTCGGCAAGCTCCACTTCAGTGGGCTCTGATACGGTTGTCGTCTCCTCGTAAGCAGAGAAAGCCGTTGTTACAGTGGTTTCTGTAACAGCGGCAGATGTATTCTTGGGGGGAGTGGTCTCGGAGACCGTGGTTATGCCTGCTGCGGATGAGGTCTTATCGGCCAGTGTGACAACGGAAGAAGATGTGTCCTCGGTCACGGAGACAGTCTGCTCTTCGGTCGTGCTCTGTGTAACAGGCTCGGTCTGCGCAGCATCGGTCGTCATAGCGGCAGCCGCTTCGGATGCCGCGCGTATATCATCGGGAATAGAAGGAGAGGGTGCTGTCTGAGTGTCTGCAAAGGCGGGCGCTGCAGCCGAAAGAATTATACCCGCAGTAACAGACAATGATATAAACGATCTGAAAAAATTATTCATTTGTGCTCCTTCTTTCAGATGTCACATCCGATGGCGCGGGATCAGAGCGGCTTTGGCAGGATGCTCTGACCGTCGGCGACCGGCTGTCGTTATTATTTCGGGGTGATTTTTGTGTTCTTATCAGAAGCCGTTGAGATGGTATTTCTTGATTATATCCGCATAGTCCATATATGCATAGTTGAGATCGACATATTCGGGGATACCGTCAAGTGTACCTGTCTCGCTGTACTGCCACATTCCGTAGTTGTAGCTGAAGCTGCTTGAAAGTTTTTCCTGATCACCCCAGCAGGCAACCCATATATCGTAGTCAACAAGGTCGCCCATATATACATTGGACTCAAAGAACCTTGCGTAACTGTAGATCATGGCATAGTAGCCCGCTTTTTCAAAGGCCTTCATGAAGGTCTTGACTATGGCCGTAACTTCATCGCGGCTCATGTTGTGGTAGATCTTATCCTCCTCGATATCAAGCACGATGGGATATTCGGGAGAATATTCGGAGATGACATTGAGGAAGAATGCCGCTTCCTTCTTTGCCTCTGCTACGCTTGTAGCATAGGTGTAGTGGTAGAATCCGTAGGGAATGTTATACTTCTCGCAGCCTTTGACATTCTGCTTTAGTCTTATATCCTCATCCTCATAGCCGAAGGATGCGCGGATCATGGCGAAATTGGCCTGTCCTGTTGCTTTGAGCGCGGCAAAATCAATATCGCCGTTGTGCCTTGAAATATCTATGCCGCGGATAACATCGTCGTAGACGGTTATCATTATGCTGTCGGAAACGCCGTTGTCGGTAGTGAATGTGATGAGCGCATTTCCCTGTGAGATACCTTTGACAGTGCCGCTCTTTGATACGGTGGCAACAGAAGGATCGCTGGATTCGATCTCATAGGTATATATGCAGTTGGCGGGGAAAAGCTTTATGGAGAGCTTGTATTTCTCGCCGACCTTTACGCTGGCGGATTCCTCGGAAAATCTCGCTCTGGAGGGAACAAGATTGCCGAATTCATCGTATTCCTTTTCGATGGATTCCTCTATTTCCTGATCCATCTGATCGCTGTCGATATACGGGTATACACTGACCTGCATTGCAGCATATACGCCGGATGCTGTGGTGCAGACGATCCTTGTGGTACCCTCGCTTACTGCGGTGACGATACCCTCGGAGGATACCTGTGCAACGCTCTTGTTGAGGGATCTGTATGTTACTGTTTCCGAATCCTCGGGAGGATTGACGGAATAGCTTATCATGTATGTGTCGCCGACCTGAAGATCAAGGCTTGATCTTTCAAGCTCGATCGAGGGTATGGAAGGATCCGCATAGGCATTTCCCTCGCCCTTTACATATACTGTAAATCTTTCTCTGATGCCTGTGGATGTGGTCACGCTGATGATCGCGTTTCCTCTTGAGACCGCAGTGACCTTGCCCTGATCGTTTACTGTGAGCACTTTTGTGTCGGATGACTGGTAGGTGACATAATCATCTGAATCCGATGGGGTGAGGATATAGCCTATCCTGAATGTATCTCCCACATAGACCGAGGACTGGTAGCTGTATACTGTAAGGGCAGTGGCGGGATTGTTTACCGTTCTTGCAGCCGATACTGCCGGCGCAGTGCTGTCTTCCGTATATGGAGTGCTTTCCTGAGCTGCTCCCGAGATATAATTTGCATATGCCTCTGCCGGATTATATGTTGCCGCTGATGCACAGACAGGCAATGTAAGCAGAAGAGCGGCTGAGGTGAAGAGCGAAGCCGCCTTCTGTAATGTTCGTTTGTTCATTGTATTGCTCCGTTCGATAGTCTTTTGAAATGTAGCGATCAGTTTTTGTCTGATCATCCGTTTGCGCAGACTACTACTATTTTACCTTATTTTTGTTAATTTGTCAATAATATATGTTTCAATTTGGAAAAAATGTAATACTAATTTGGTAAAATCGACAGATTTTGTAAATGCGGGCGCTGAATAAGTGTGTCTTCTCCGCAGTCTGCGGAGAAGACACATGGAAGCATCCTGCCTGAAATATAGGGCTGTCGATCAGCCTTCCCTGTTTTTCATCAGCACTTCGGCGATCAGCAGATCTTCGGGGGTGGTGATCTTGATATTGCGGTAGTCAGACCTGGTCATATTGACCTTGAGCCCCACGGATTCGGCAAGCTGGCAGTCATCGGTGAAATCCAGATCGTGAGCTACGGCAAAATTAACGCCCTCGATATATCTTTCCTTTTTGAATATCTGCGGAGTCTGAGTGATATACAGCCGTCTGCGGTCGGGTGTGTCCACCACCATGCCGTCATCGACTTCCTTGATAGTATCCTTTACGGGCACACCAAGCACGGCTCCGCCGAATATCTCCGCATCGCGGATACACTGTCGGATGTGTGCTGCATCCACAAGAGGCCTTGCGCCGTCATGTACTGCGATCAGAGTAGTGCCCTTTGAGAGCATCCTCACGGCATTGATAACGGATTCCTGCCTTGTTCTGCCGCCCTGTGCGCAGCCTGCGAATTTTTTCACGCCGTATTTCTGCGCGAGCTCTGCTATGTAGATATGATCCTCATGCTTGGCGCTTACGATGATCTCTGCTGTGTCGTCGATACCGTCAAAGGCAAGCATCGAATGAACAAGCACGGGTATGCCGCAGAGGGGGGCAAACTGCTTGTTTATCCCCTTCATCCTGCTCGCGTTGCCTGCTGCAGCTATGATAACCGACATTTTACCCATAGTGATCACCTTTGTTTATGGTATGGCAAATACAATTTTCATGCGGCAGCCGCCTGTCAGCTCGTTTATCGCGCTTTCAAACATGGGCAGCACTTCATCGCGGCGGTTGCCGAATGCGCCGCAGCCGTATGCACCGAGAATAAGAAGCTCCGGATCGATCCTTGCGGCAAATGAGATCAGCTTTCTGATACGGGTGTTCATTATCTCGTTTGCGCGGCGGTGGGAGATCATGGAGGAGTATCTGTTCACTGCAGCGGATGTGATAAATGCTGCAGTAAACGGCTTTTCAAGCATTTTGCCGGTATCGTCCCTTATTATGGTTACATTCTCCGAGTAGATCAGATTATCTGTGCAGCCCGTCAGGTAGTGGGGGCGGTTGTCACTGTAATATGTGTGTACATCCCTGATAGTGTAGTACAGCCCTGTTGCCCTGCACAGTGATTCCTCCTGTGCATTGCCGCCCATGACATACGCACCGCCCGGCATAACGGGATTGGCGAAATTGAGCGCTGCCGCCTGCTTATCACGGTTTGCGATAAGGCACTCTATC
>CAMHMM010000198.1 GCA_946186215.1 uncultured Ruminococcus sp.
TCAGGAACCTTTTTCAGGATTCAAAGGGAAATATCTGGTTCAGCACCTACGGCTCGCAGGGGCTTATGAAGATGGACAGAAACGGCGAGACAGAAAGCATCAGCGCTAAAAATACCGTTGCCCCGGGTACTATGTACAGATCTGTCATAGAGCTTGATGACGGGCGCATACTTGCTGCGAGCAACAACGGCCTTGCGTTTATCGAGGGAGACACCATCACAGCTACTCTTGACGAAACGAGCGGCCTGAACAATCAGTTTATCCTCACCATGGTGCAGAGGGATGACGGTTCTGTTCTTGCGGGTTCTGACGGCGACGGCATTTATATAATAAAAAATGACATGGTGGCGGGGCATATCGGAAAGAATGAAGGCCTCGGTTCATCGGTCGTTCTCAGGATAATAAAATGCACAGGCGGCTATCTGTATGTTACGAGCAACTCCATTTTCTATGACAGCGGCGATGAGATTAGAAAGCTTGAAAATTTCCCGTACAGCAACAATTACGATATACAGATAACTCCCGACAGGCAGTGCTTTATCACCTCAAGCGCGGGTATGTTCATAGTAAGCGAGGAACAGCTCCTTGAGGACGGTGATTATAACTACACTCTGCTCAATTCAAGCTGGGGACTCAACACCACCTTTACTGCCAATTCGTGGAACTTCTACGACGGTGAATATATATATCTTTGCTGCACAGACGGCGTAAGAAGGATATCTCCCGAGAATTACGACCTTATCCCGTCGAATTACCGCGTACAGCTCAAATCCATTGCTGCGGGCAACGATATCATACACGGGAGCGGCGGCAGCTGGGTGATCCCTCCCTCTGCTGGAAGGATACAGTTCAATATCGCCGTGAACAATTATTCCCTGTCCAATCCGCTTATACACTATTATCTGGAGAATACCGACGAGGGCATCACCTGCAACCAGAATGAGATAACGCCATTGACCTTCACCAATCTCCCTTACGGCCATTACAGGCTGCATATCTCCATCATTGACGATATGGGCAATGTGGTAAGAGATGAGGTCACGGAGATCGAAAAGCAGGCTATGATGTATGAACGGCTGTATTTCCGAATATACCTGCTGTTTTTCTGCGTCTGCGTTGTCATGTATGTAGTGTGGCTGTTTATCTCGATCAACAGAGCTGCTGCAAGGATCAGCGGCCTGCAGAAGGAGATCTCCACCGATCCCATGACAGGCCTTCTTAACAAGGCGGGCTCCATTACAGCGCTCGAAAAGGCCTGCCGCAGCGATACGGGCATACTTCTCATGATCGACCTTGACAGCTTCAAGCTGGTCAACGATATTCACGGCCATGATATGGGCGACAAGATACTCATACGCTTTTCCGAACTCCTGAAAAAGGGCATAAACGAAGGTGATATCGCGGGACGAATGGGCGGCGATGAATTCGTCGGCTTCATAAAGAATACCGTGGATGAAGAGGAGGTGGATAAGCTCACGAAATTCCTCAACCGCGAGATAACAAGGTCCGCAAAGGAATTCATGGGCGAGGATATGAACATTCCCATCGGAACATCCATCGGTGCGGTGCGCGTTCCTGTGGAGGGTAAGGATTTTCACGATCTGTTCAAGCTGGCAGACAAGGCGCTTTACATGGTAAAGCAAAACGGTAAGCACGGCTTTTCATTCTATCAGAGCAAGGGACGCTCCGTTGACCTTGACGAGAAAAACAGCGACAAGAACGACCTTGCGCATATAATGCAGATCATAGGAGAGCGCAACGAGGGAAAGGGCGCGTATCTTGTCAATTTCGACAAGCTGCAGGTCATATATAAATATCTGAACAGAAATGCCCATGTTACGGGCACAAAGTCGGGCTTTATCCGCCTTGCCCTTGAAACGGGCAGTGAACTGACAGACGAGATAAAGGACGAGTTTGAAGATTTTATCGTGGTAAATCTTCGCAAAAACGATGTTGTCAGCAGATATTCCGGCTGCTTTTTCATACTTTGTTCGGGCTATGGTTCGGCAAATTATGAGGAGCTTGTGAGCCGCCTTGAAGAAAGCTGGAAAAATGAAGACGGTCACAGCAGCCACCGCATCCTTTCCGAGATAGGTACGATAGAATAGGCAGGGAAAGACTGATGTACAGAGATTTTGTTATGGGCGAAGTGCGGCGGCTGCACGTTTATCTGAGCATTTATCTGCTCCCGCTGCTGATGTACCTGAATTTCGGCGGGAGCATAGCAAGGTTCAGGGCTCTTGTAGGTGCTGACGCGGTAATAATATGGACGGCGGTCATGCTTTTGATACTGCTTGTGTCCATCGCGGTGCGTATCGCCGCATTCAGAAAGGATCTTTCAAGGCTCACCGCTCCGGAGAAGGAGGAGCTGGCGGCTGCCATAAGAGATAAGCGCGGCTTTAAGCTGTTCGACGGCAGACTTATTGTCACCTCCGCCTGCATCTGCCATACGGGAGGTGTTATAGTTCCGCTCGAGGAGATACGCTCTGTTGTTATCGAGTGCAGCGAGACAGGATATCTGCCCGTTTATCATATGTACATATACACCTTCGGGAACAGCCGTCGACTGATAAGGATAGGCATGAAGACCATAACAACGGAGTTTGAAAAGGCTCTTCCCGATACCATAGAGGTGACAAGGCAGCAAAGGCCTCTTTTCGGCAGGGGCTCGGTCATCGGCGGAGTGAAGAAGGACTGACCGCGGCCTGATCTTCATAAACACGAAAGCGGAGCGGGTAAGACCTGATGTTGCCCGCTCCGTTTGTTTTTGCCTGTTATAGCCCCAACATCAGCGAATAGCTGCCGCTTCAGGTGTGTTATGATACAAAATAGTTAAAACAGCTCTTGACCTTCCCCTTACGGCATGGTTTATACTATGAGAAGAATAACCATGAAAAGGGGAATGAAAGATGGATCAGGCAAAGATCAGAGAAATGGAAAAAGCCATTGTCAGAGATTACAGCAATACCGCAGGCATCGTCGTAATGAAAGACGGAAAGCTTGTTTACGAAAATTACTTCAGCGGATGTACGCAGGCAAGCCGTATCCATGTTTTTTCGGTCACTAAAAGCATCGTCTCCGTATTGTTCGGCATCGCACTGGATAAGGGGCTTTTAGACAGCATCGACAGGAAAGTTCTTGATTTTTATCCGGACTATACAGTGAAAAAGGGCGAAAAGACGATACAGAGCATTACCATACGCGATATCCTCACGATGACTGCTCCGTATAAGTTCCGTTTCAATCCGTATGTAAGATATTTCACAAGTCCCGACTGGGTGAAATTTTCACTCGATACGCTCGGCGGAAAACAACATACAGGTGAGTTTCGCTATGCGCCGATAATCGGCCCGGATATTTTGTCAGGCATTCTTGTAAAAGCGACAGGTATGTCCGTACTGTATTTTGCAAGGTCGAATCTGTTTGAGCCGCTCGGGATAAATGTCGGTGACAACATCATTTTCCAAAACAAAGATGAGCAGATGGCATTTTACAAAGCGACCGACATAAGCGGATGGGTAGCAGATCCGAAGGGTATCAACACTGCCGGATGGGGGCTTACGCTTTCGCCGGTGGATATGGCGAAGATAGGTCAGATGCTTTTGGGCGGCGGGATATGGGACGGCAAACGCATTGTATCGGAAAGCTGGATAGCCGAAAGCACATCTGAACACAGCAGATGGAAAAAGTTCGACATCCCATACGGTTACCTGTGGTGGCTCAATCGTGGCGGTGACGGATTTGCCGCAATGGGCGACGGCGGCAACATCATATGGGTAAACACGAAGAAAAATCTTGTCGCCGCGATAACCTGTCTTTTCGTGCCGAATGCAAAGGACAGGACAGAGTTTATAAAGAAATATATCGAACCGGCATTTGAATAATAACAGCTCCGCATTTTGCGCCGGTGAACAGGGGACGAAACTATGCTTTCGATCGGAGAATTCTCGAAGATATGCAGTGTATCAGCAAAAACGCTGCGCTACTATGCCGAAATAGGCCTGCTCGAACCGAAGAAGGTCGATCCGGAAAACGGGTACCGCTATTATTCCGTAGATCAGCTTGAAACGATGCTGTTTATAAATCGCCTCAAGTCGTATTCATTTTCACTGGACGAGATAAAGGATATCATCCGCTCGGAAGAAATGAACGGGGATGGGCTTTATTCGGCATTTGCGCGGAAGAAAAAGGAGATCGAACAGCAGATAAATGACCGGAACCGCATCTTAACGCAGCTGGAAAATGATATTTCGGTGATCCGCGAAGGCAGATCGGTCATGTCGTATCTGGATGAGATCGATATTCAGCTGGCGGATGTTCCGGATATGTATCTGATGTCGGTCAGAAAAATGGTCGGGGAGGATGATTATCCGACCGAATACAGCCGCTGCTACGCAAAGATCTTCAAACGGATAGCATATGACAGACTTACTATAAGCGGCCCGCCGATGGTG
>CAMHMM010000199.1 GCA_946186215.1 uncultured Ruminococcus sp.
ATGTGAAAAGGCTTCTGTTTTGGTAACACTTGCCGCGTGAACATAAATATCCATATATACTACGCCGTCTTTTTCATATTCATGCTCAAAACACGCAAGGATATCGTCGGCCATCTTATCCTTGAAATTGTTGGCCTGCAGATACTCCATAATATGCCTGTACCCTGTGGGTATCCTTTCAAAGGGCTGGACAAAGGGATCTGTTACGGTAATCACAGCATATTTTGCATCGCTGTTGCGGCTGTATTCCACGCCGCCGCACTCAGTCTCAAAATCATCCGGCAGGACATACGCCGCTGCATAACCGTGTAGCCCGAATCTTGTCTGCTGCTCCTGTGAAACAAAGGGAAAATCCCATCCGATCAGCTTTGCATCGGGATTAACCGCCAGCAGGCCGCTCCTTTCGCCCCAGCTTTTCATATAGTTCTGCACACCCTCTTCGGGATTTGGAGAGATCATTACATATCTTGCCATTTTGAACCCGGGCACCGACTTTATCTGCACCTCAGAATAGATCCTATCCTTTGCGGACATATCCTCGCGCACAAGTTCATCGAGCTTGCATGAAAAAAATGAACACATATCGGTCAGCTTACCAAGCTCGGGGATAACTTCATCCGCTTCCCATCTTGATACAGTCTGCCTTGTGACCTTCATGGTCTCGGCAAACTGCTCCTGTGTAAGCTTCTTCTGTCTGCGCAGGAAGCTTATATTGTTTCCTAAGCTCATATCCTCATCTCCGGTCATTGTATTGATCGTGGCCCTGATCTTATAAACAATTATAGCACATACTGCTTTACACTTCAACCACGCCGTATGTGCTTTTTTTAATTCTGATGCAACACACCATGTTACAAAAAGCCCGTCAGCCTTATCAGGAATACAGATAAGGCTGACGGGTGCATATCGGTCATGAAATTATCGAAAGCAAAATGAATATGGATGCATAGATCCGCACAACACTCAGTATCAGGAATACGACCATCCCCAGTATCGAGGTGCCGCCGTAATCTGCTATAAGATCGCCTTTGTCGCTTACTTTGAGTGATTTTACGCTGTTGATGCAGAAACGATAGTAAATTGAATTTGCGAAAAGGCACATAGCCATTTCGACTGCCATATTCATAAATGATGATAATGTGGACAAGCCGAAGAGCATATCCACAGACGAAGATGTGTTGCTCCCCTTTCCAATCGCAGCATACACATCAAGAGCAGGCAGCAGCGATGGAAAATCGGCCAGCATGACCTTGAACATATCATAATACTGATCGACTGAAAGCATTGAAGTGAGTGTCTGCGCCGTTACAGGAAGAAGTATGACAAATCTCAGCAGATATACAAGCAGTGCAGGAAGAAGCATCCGTCTGTATGCAAAATAGGCCTCGGGGAAGAAAAATGCGCCTATATTGAAGCTTATCTTCATATTCAGCTTGTGCATCATTGAAAAACGCGGGATGTAATACTGTCTATTGGTGCCCACAAAGTTTGAAAGGTCACCCATGGTGACATTATCCTCGATCACATCCGAGGGATTGGGATTCATCGCGTTTACAAAATCAGATGAGCCGGAAAACACATTCTGCCCCGGCAGATTTTCCGAAACGATGACTGGACGGTTCATCGACGATGTCACAGAGTGCCCGCATCGGTCGCAGTATACTGCACCATCCCTGAGCACATTGCCGCAGTTGGGGCATTTGGGCGTTATGCCGCCCTTTTCATTTTCCTCAGCCTGCCAGCTCCCGTGAGTTTTGTGCAGCTCTTCATTGGTACACCCGGTCTTTTTGTAGCATTCCCTATGATAAGGTGTGCCGCAGTCGGGGCATACCACGATATCGTCATTGTCATCAAAAACTTTGCCGCAGGAAAAACATCTTTTTCCGGTATAACTGATCATACACTACTCCTGTTCGGCACCGCCCTTTCGGGGGCTCCGATTAGTTATTATCTATAAATTCCTTCAGTGCATCCTTGGGACGAAAGCCTACTATCCTGCCCTTTTCAGTCCCGTTTTCAAGGAGAACGAGAGTGGGAATGCTCGAAACGCCGAAATCAGCGGCGATCTTTGGATTATCATCCACATCCACTGCATAGAAGTCTACCTTATCGTCGTATTCATCGGCAAGCTCATCGACAATAGGAGCAACCATGCGGCAGGGGCCGCACCATGTAGCGTTAAAATCCACAAAAGCCTTGGAAGATGCGAGAGCGGCGGAAAAATCATTATTTTTTACAGTATTGAGCATATTAATACCTCCCATTACGGATGATCAGCAAATGTTGATTACATTATATCATATTTATACGGGTTCGTCAATATATTACACATATGTTTTTGCAGGCAGCCCTTAAACAATCATCAGAACGGGTTTTAATCCGTTTATTGCACTGCTTTATCATCAAGATAATCTACCGCAGACAGTACAGCCGTATTTCCCTCGCCCACTGCTTTGGCAAACTGATATGGCTTACCTGTCACATCTCCGCAGGCAAACACGCCTTTCACGGATGTTCTGCACTGCCTGTCGGTCTTAATATGAGCACCGTCCATTTCAAGGCCGTAAATCAGATTTTTCGGAGCAACACTGTCCCTGAGCACAAACACACCGTCTGTTGAGATCTCACTGTTTTCGGTGATGACCGTCTTGCCCTTTGCTCCGATGGAAACTACCTTTTCGTTTATAACGGTGATATTTTCCCGTTCAAATCCGCTGCAGCCCTTATATACAGGGATATAGATGACCTTTTCCGCAAGCTCCGCGAGAAATTCCGCTTCCTTTTCCTCTTTTGCGGAATAGGCTATTACCGCAGCAGTCTTTCCCCTGTACAAAGGTGCATCACAGGTGGCGCAATAGCTCACACCCATACCGAGATTTTCCTCTTCGCCTTCAATGGCCTTTGCAGCGACCACACCCATGGCAAGTATCACTGTCCTCGCTTCATAGGTGCTTCCGCTTTTACCCTGCAGGGCAAAGTATTTTCCCATATCATAGATCTGTGTTATGCTGTCTTCCGTGATATCTATATCAAGAGAAGCAAGGTGATCTGAAAAACGGTCGGCAAGCTCCGCGCCTGAAATTTCGGGAAAGCCCGGATAATTGAGCACCTTTTCAGCCTTTCTCATCTTTTTGCTGACAGATCTGTCACCCAGAAGCAGTATATCCTTATTTCGCACTTTTCCTGTTATGGCAGCAGATACGCCGGCAGGGCCCGAGCCGACAATTGCAATATCATACATTCTATCACATCCTATCCGAGAAGGCTCCTTACACATTCATCAAGGTCTTCCATTGAGTTGGTCGGCTCAAAACGGGCAACGACTGTCCCCTCTCTGTCAACAACGAACTTGGTGAAATTCCACTTTATATCGGGATCGCTTGCGTAATCCTTATTCTTTGCTTTGAGCATTGCGCTCATAGCAAGTGCAGCTGCTCCCCTTCCGAAGCCGTCGAACTTCTTCTCCCCTTTAAGGAAAGTATACAGAGGCAGTGCATTCTCACCGTTCACATCGGACTTTCTCATCTGCGGGAACTTTGTGTTGTATCTGAGCGTGCAGAACTGAGTTATTTCCTGATCTGTACCGGGTGCCTGATGGCCGAACTGATTGCATGGAATGTCGATTATCTCCAGCCCCTTGTCGTGATACTTCTCATACATCTCTTCAAGCTGTTTATACTGAGGGGTAAAACCGCAGCCCGTAGCAGTATTTACTATCATAACGACCTTGCCCTCAAAGCTGCGCATCGAAACCTCATTACCGTCCTGGTCAAAAACCGAATGATCATAAAATCTGTTCATAAAAACACCTCCGTCAATTTGATTGAGTGTAATTTAATTGTACACAATTTAAATTGATATGTCAATACCCTATTGCAATTTTATTTGTTAATTTTTTATGAAAATGCTTATCAAAGGTAAATTCTATATTTAATTTAGCTCAAAAGCATTATCTTTCAAAATAGCATGCGGACAGTTATCGGCCTTGCCGTCCGGATAATAGTGTATTATACTTGATTAATGACAGAAAATCTGATATAATGGATATTGTTAGAAACCGAAATAGCATAAGGAGCGTATCACATTGAAGCCATTACTACTGATACCATTGGGAATAGCTATCATCGCAGGCGGATTGCTTACAGGGTGCGGATTCACAAAGGGAAACTACCCGAAATCCATAGAATATGCCGTTTCAAAATCCGAGGAACGCTACGGGATCGAGTTAAAAGTAAAACGCAAGGAAAAATTTCCGGGCGGAGCTGGCTGCGATGTATACTGCACCTGTACGGAAGTGCCCGGCAAGGAGATCCGCGTATACGGAATGGACGAAAGGCCTTCTCATATGCTGGTGTGCTGTGATTATATCTACAAAAAATACGGCGATGATTTCTACAGTCTCACAGCCGATACGATACACGAGATATATCCCG
>CAMHMM010000200.1 GCA_946186215.1 uncultured Ruminococcus sp.
CGCCGGATTATTCTGTAAATCTCTTTCTTACAAGAGAGGGCTATTTCAAGAAGATCACGCCGCAGTCACTGAGAATGTCAGGCGAGCAGAAGCTCAAAGAGGGTGACTCCGTGACTGTTTCGGCAGAAGCAACGAACAGGACCGAGCTGTTGTTCTTTACGGATAAGGCACAGGTATATAAAACATCGGCATCAGCATTTTCTGATACAAAGGCTTCGGTAATGGGCGAATTTGTACCCGTAAAGCTGGGTTTTGACGAGGGCGAGAATGTAAAAGCGATGGTAGCCACCACGGATTATGAGGGCTTCCTTATATTCGTATTTGAAAACGGCAAGGTGGCAAAGGTGCCTCTTTCCCAGTACCAGACAAAGACCAACAGAAAGAAGCTTTCCAATGCTTATTCGGACAGATCGCCCCTTTTAGAGGTGTTCTGCGTTCAGGATAATACAGATATCGCCATGCTTTCGGGCAAGGGAAGACTGATAGTGTTCAACAGCGCCCTTGTTTCGCTCAAGACTACCAGAAACACGCAGGGTGTTCAGTGTATGGTGCTGAAATCGGGCGTGAAGGTCGCAAAGGCGTGGATGATACCCGCAGATCAGCTTGAAAAATATTCGCACCATGTTGCCAAGAATATTCCTGTTGCTGGTTATCTTGCAAAGGGTATCGACGATCCTGACCAGCTCGGACTGAGCTGATCGGAATAATAACCGGGAGGAACGATGATGATCGGCCAAGACGATCTCAAAAAGGTGCTGATGCATCTCAACACCGTGAACAGACACAGGCTTATGGTGTGTAAGCATTGTTTCAAGGCAGGCATATACTGGAGAGGCCTTGTCCATGACTTATCCAAATACTCTCCTGAGGAGTTCATCCCTTCTGCTGTGCGCTATCAGGGAACACGAAGCCCCAACGAGGCAGAGCGTGAGGAATATGGCTACAGCAAGGCATGGATGCATCACAAGGGGAGAAACAAGCACCACTTTGAATACTGGACGGATTACAACCCGAAGAGCAGGAAAATGGAGCCTGTAAAAATGCCGCTGACCTATGTGATCGAGATGTTCTGTGACAGAGTTGCCGCAGGTAAGATCTATAAAGGTGCTGACTATACGGATTCATCTGCGCTGGAGTATTTTGATCAGGGCAAGGGCAGGAGATTTATGGATGAATCTACATCTAAACTCCTTGAAATGCTGCTGACGATGCTCAGTGAAAAGGGCGAGGAATATATATTCAGTTATATCAGGCAGCTCAGACAGAGGGCGCTCAGATCGGGAAGAAGAAAGAAAAACTGACACAAGCTTTTAGAAAGGAATTTTTTATGAATATAGCCATAGCACAGTCCGGGGGACCTACCGCGGCCATAAACGCATCTCTTGCGGGTGTTTACCAGAGAGCGGTGGAATGCGGAAGGATAGAGCATATCTACGGTTCGGTAAACGGCATCGAGGGAATGATCAACGATGAACTTGTCTCGCTTGAAAATATACTCACATCCGAGCATGATCTTGATCTTCTCAAAAAAACCCCCTCTACCGTTCTGGGTTCCTGCCGCTATAAGCTGGCAGCCTATGATCCTGCGGACAGTGTGTCGGAAACAGAGTACATGAAGATCGTCGGAACTCTTGAAGCCCATGATATCGGAGCATTTTTCTATATCGGCGGAAATGATTCCATGGATACAGTGTGCAAGCTTGACAAATATCTCAGGGCTGTCGGAAAGAATATAAAGGTGATAGGTGTACCAAAGACCATAGACAACGACCTTCCCGGCACGGATCATACCCCGGGCTTCGGCTCTGCTGCAAAGTATGTGGCGACAACTATGCAGGAGATAATCCGTGACAGCCGCGTGTATTCGATACAGTCCATCACGATAGTTGAGATCATGGGAAGAAATGCAGGCTGGCTCACAGCCTCCTCGTGTGTGCTCCGCGCCAACGGAGAGCCTGCGCCCCATCTTATATATGTTCCAGAGGCATTCACCGACGGATTTGATGTGGAAAAGTTCCTTTCTGATGTTGATCGCATGATGAAGCGCTATCGTGCCGTTATCGTTGCGGTGAGCGAGGGCGTTGTTCCGAATGAAAGGGAATATGTAAAGACCGGAGCAGATGCTTTTGGTCATACTGATAATTCAGGAGTGGCAAAGTATCTTGAAAGACGCTGCAGCGAGCGCTTTGGCTGCAAGGTGCGCTCGATAGAGCTGAATGTAATGCAGCGCTGCTCTTCTCATCTGGCATCCGCAGTGGATATCGCCGAATCTGAAAGAGTGGGAGCGGCTGCAGTGGATGCGGCACTGAGCGGTGACAGCGGCAGGATGATGGGTTTCCGCCGCATAAGCAACGAGCCCTACAGGATAGAGATAACATCCTTTGATGCGGAGTATTCCGCCAACAAGGAAAAATTCTTCCCCGAAAAGTGGATAACCGCCGATAAATCGGATATCACTATGGATGCGCTGGGATATTTTCTTCCGCTCATACAGGGTGAAGTCGTTCCCGAGTACCGCAACGGTATCCCCGTTCATTTCAGGCTCAATCAATGAATGTAGAGGTAAGAAGAAGGTATTCATCCTTCGGCCTTTCCCGCGGCTACGATGTGCTTGATGAAAGCAAGGAAAGACTGTATACCGCGGAGCAGGGGAAGGATGGATATTCCGGTGTGTACTGCATCTGCGATGCATCGGGAAATGTGTGCGGTACGATATCAAAAAAGCATGATCACGGTGTATTCGATATCACGGAGAACGAGAATTCCGGCAGGCTTCGCATCGAGCGGAGCATTTCGGGGCTCCATGCTGTAATGGAGCATCTGGGCTGGGATGTGAGCGGTGATGTCATGAACTACGATTTTGAGGTCACCGAAAACGGTTTTTGCGTGGTGAAGATATCAAGGGTGCTTATTTCTCTCAATCCGTGTTTTTCCGTAAAGATCGCAAATGAAAGTGATATGATAGCAGCTGTGATGCTGTGTGTGGGGATAGATCTGTTTTTATAATGATTATACTGTTCTTTTTATGTATGGTGGTACTGCTCGGAGCGAACTGGTTTATCGGCTATTTCAACGATCTTTCGCTCTATGAGATAATCTTCCATATCAATGCGCCTATGGAAGGGCTTGATGCCACTCCGATATTCGATTTTCTGCTCAGATGTGTTCTGCCTGCAGCCGCAGTATCGGCGCTGTTCGGACTGCTCAGACACATACTCGGCAAACGCAGAAGGATCGCAAATATCTGCTGTGCGGTGCTTTGCATCTGTATGGTGGTCTGTGCATTTGGTTATCTGGATTCATCTCTTGGTATAATCGCGTATGCCACTCAGAATGATTCGGATTTTATCGAGGAAAAATATGTCGATCCCGCTCATACGCAGATAAACTTTCCGGAGAACAAAAGAAATCTTATCTATATCTACCTTGAATCAATGGAAATAACCTTTTCCGACAAGGAAAACGGCGGCGCATTTGAGCAGGATATAATACCGGGACTCACCCGTACAGCCCTTGAAAACGAATGCTTTTCGGATGAAGGCTTAAACGGCGGAGTTTCTCTGCCGATGACTACATGGACTATGGGTGCCATGGCGGGCATGACCTCGGGGCTTCCGCTGAAAATCCCTCTGTATAACAATTATATGGATACTCAGGGGGAATTTTTTCCTACCGTTACAGCACTGGGGAATATCCTTGAGGAAAACGGCTATAATAATTTCCTGATGGTCGGCTCTGATTCTGTATTTGGCGGCAGAAAGCTTTATTTTGAGACTCACGGTAATTACAGGATATTTGATTTCAACACCGCTCTCGAACGCGGTCTGGTCGATAAAAAGGTATTCTGGGGCTTTGAAGACAGAAATCTGTTTGAGTATTCAAAGGCGCAGCTCACGCAGCTGAGCCATGAGGATAAGCCCTTTAACTTTACTATGCTCACTGTGGACACTCATTTTGAGGATGGGCATATCTGCGGACTGTGCGGCGATGAATTCGCAGAGCCCTATGCAAATGTTTATGCCTGCTCTGACAGACAGGTGACCGAATTTATAGAATGGATAAAAGAGCAGCCGTTTTATGAGAATACCACGATAATAATATCAGGCGATCATCCCACGATGGATAAGGATTTCTGTGATGGTATAGGCGATTATGAGCGTAAGACATATACCTGTATCATCAATTCTCCGAAGCAGAGACAGGAACACAGCAGGAGATATTTTTCCACACTGGATATGTTCCCTACCACTCTTTCGGCTATGGGTGCGGATATCGAGGGAAGCAGACTCGGGCTCGGAACAGATCTTTATTCTGGAAAACCTACGCTGCTTGAAGAATACGGCAGAACATATATCGAGCAGGAATTTGAGAAAAAATCCGAATTCATGGATTCACTGAATA
>CAMHMM010000201.1 GCA_946186215.1 uncultured Ruminococcus sp.
TGCATAGGGATCAATACGAATCTCCCGTGGGGAATGTCAGGCGGCAGGATACAGAATTTTATCCTGTACAATCAAGAGTCCTTCGCGTCACAGGGCTTTATAATGGATCCCTATCAGCCTGTTCACCCCTGCTTCCTGTATGAATCCATATGCTGCCTTGCAGGTTTTTTGTTCCTTCACTTTTTCTACAAAAAGCGTGCCTTTGACGGCCAGATAATCTGCATCTACTGCGCGTGGTACGGTCTTGAACGCTTCTTTGTGGAATCGCTGAGGACAGATTCGCTCTATGCCGGAAATGTAAGAGTTTCTCAGGCTCTTTCACTTGTGCTTTTTGTTGCAGGCCTGAGCATTGCGGTCATAGGCCATATCATGGCAAAGAAAAAGGGAATAAAGCTTTACTGCAATACAGAGGAATCCGCAAGGATACTCAGTGCTGCGGATGAAAAGGAAAAATCAGAGGAAGAACGCCGCAAGAACCGTAAGATAAAGGAATTGTCGGAAGAACAGAAGATCATTGCCGATGATGAAGACGATGAAGATACATCCGAAAAAGGAGATCAGGAATAATGAAGCTTATAGATGGTAAGGCAGTTTCTGCAGATGTCAAGGCATCTGTGGCACAGGAAAACGCAAAACTCAGAGAGCAGGGTATAAATGTAGGGCTCGCAGTTGTTATCGTGGGAAATAATCCCGCATCGAGAGTGTATGTAAACAACAAGAAAAAAGCCTGCGCAGAGGTCGGCTTTGAATCCTTTGAATATGCGCTCCCCGAGGAGACTACACAGGAAGAGCTTATCACACTTGTCAAAAAGCTCAATGATGACAGATCTGTAAACGGCATACTCGTTCAGCTCCCGCTGCCCTCACATATCGATGAAAATGCGATAATCAACACCATTTTTCCCGAAAAGGATGTTGATGCATTCCATCCCGAAAATGTCGGACACATCATGATCGGCGACTATGCGTTTCTTCCCTGTACTCCTGCGGGAGTTATGGAGCTCATCCACAGCACAGGCACAGATGTATGCGGAAAGAACTGCGTTGTTATCGGCAGGAGCAATATCGTGGGCAAGCCTATGGCTATGCTTCTCCTCCATGAGCACGGCACCGTGACGATCACTCATTCAAGAACAAAGAATCTCGCTGATATCACTTCCAAAGCCGATATATTGGTTGCAGCAGTCGGAAAGGCCGGCTTTGTGACTGCCGATATGGTCAAAGAAGGTGCAGTTGTCATCGATGTGGGAATGAACCGCAACGCAGAGGGCAAGCTGTGCGGAGATGTGGATTTTGCAGCGTGCTGCGAAAAGGCATCATACATCACTCCGGTTCCCGGCGGTGTCGGCCCTATGACTATCGCAATGCTCATGAAAAATACACTGACTGCCGCTAAACTCCAGAACGGCATAAAGTGATCATCCGATCCCCTGATATTTATCGGGGGATCTGTTTTGTGCCAAATCAAAGAGCAGGGTAACTGCGGATTTTACTTGCAAAAGCATTGACAAGCATGGGCTTATGTGATAGAATTTAATATGATGATAAAAAAGCTCTTTTAGGAGGAAGTATGAAGTTAAAAGGATTTGTGGGTGCTGCGGCTGCACTTTTTGCTGCTGCGGTGATAGGTACGGGCGTTTGTGCGGAGGATTACACATTCGATGTTTCTGCTGCGGTGGAAAGCGACGGAAACTGGGGGCAGTCCTTCAAGGAAATGACACCTCAGGGCGGCGATATCAATAACGCGGAGAATTTCGATCCCTGCAGCATGACTCCTGATTCTGAGATAATAGCAGAATTCAGCATTCCCGAGGATGCGATCGTTGGTTCAGCGCCTGTGGAGCTTATCTGGCAGACATGGGATGGTCCTTTTGATCCCGATCCCAATGTAAAAAGCGAATGGAACAAGGTCGCTGCATATTCCTATACAAGGGATACAGCTAAGTTTTCCTATAATGATATCGTTACGGCCTACGGTACCAGTGATTTTTCTACCGTTTATGCGATCTGTATCGGCGATACCGGCTCCAGTGTGCTTCTCACATCCCTTACAGTAACAAATATTGATCCCGACAGGACATATCTTACCGTTCGTGAAGAAAAGGAAAACGGTACATTTGAAGAGTATGCAGCTTCTGAAACACAAAAGGCAGAGACGGCATCCGAAGAAACAGATGCTCAGACCGAGGCAGCAGCTGAGGAAACTGCACAGGCAGCGACCGAAGAAATGCAGGAAGAGGTTCAGACTGTCGAAGAGACCGAAGCAGCAGCCGAGACCGCACCTGTAGAGACCACTGAACCCGGCGAGCAGGCAAGACGCATAGCAAGCGCCGCTCCGCGCAACGGTACGGATTATGTTCCTGTGGTTATAATCGTTGTAATGACACTTGTTTTTGTTGGTATAGGCGCAGGCCTGTATATCTACCTTAAAAGGAACAAGAAGATCTGAGGAAATTGTATGACACTATATAAAAAAGCAGCTGTATTACTTGCTCTCGCAGTATTGACCGCCTGCTCGGGCACAAATACCGCTGAAAACGATACCAAACCCGAGGAAACATCTGCAAGCGTATCAGAGGAACAGCCCGTTCAGGAAAGCGGCGAATATATCAATCCTGACTGGACATACGGACAGGTCGCAGTTGGCGGCGGAGGCTTTGTCACGGGAATAATAAGCACCAATGAGCCCGGCCTTTTTTATGCGAGGACTGATGTGGGCGGTGCATATCGCTGGGATAAGGATAAACAGCGCTGGGTGTGCCTGAGCTATGATATTACCAGGGATGATGTGGGGCTTCTCGGTATAGACGGTATAGCAGTTGATCCCGATAATGCCGCTGATGTTTATATGATCTCGGGAACATCCTATTTCAGCGGCGGCAAAACGGCAGTGCTGGTATCACACGATTACGGTGAGCATTTCACACAGCATGATGTAACGGATCTGATCAAAGTCCACGGAAACGGCATGGGCAGGGGAAACGGAGAAAGAATAGCCGTTGATCCCAACAATACGAATGTGATACTTATCGGCGGAAGATACGGCGGGATGATACGCTCAGAGGATAAGGGCGAAACATGGACTGCCTGTGATTTCCCGCTTACCAATACAACAAAGAACGAAAACGGTATAAATATAATCGCGTTCGATAAGAATAATCCGGGCAGAGTATATGCCGGGATCTCAGCCAGAGGCGAGGATAATATCTTTATTTCCGAGGATTCAGGCGTATCGTGGAGATCGTTTTCACTCCTCAGTGAGGATACACTGAAATATATGCCCCAGCGCTTTGATATCGACAGCAAGGGACGGCTTTATGGAAGCTACGGTAATAATGAAGGCCCCTGGAACTCAGTCAATGGTGCGCTTTACAGATTTGATCTCAGTGCAGGCACAGCCGAATCCATATCTCCCGAAAAATGCACCATAGGCGATATAGTTATAGATCCCAATGATGATAACAGGATAGTTCTTGTTACCAGCGAGGTCTGGGAGCAGCAGCCCAATGGTGCCTATGGTGATATATTCTACCGTACAACGGATGCGGGCGCTGCCTGGGAGGAGATCACTCCCGATAAGTACACCATGTCTGTGGGCGAATGTCCTTGGGTGGAAAATGCTGCCATTCACTGGTGCTCGTGTCTTGCGATGGACAGCGGCGATCCAAACAGGGTGCTCGTGAATTCCGGAAACGGCATTTTTGCAAGCGACAATATCTGGGATGAAAATCCCGGGATATATTTTGATTCCCTCGGTCTGGAGGAAACCGTGCCCGAGGATATCGTATCCTATGAAGGATATGACCTTGTCAGCGCAGTAGGGGATTATGACGGATTTGTTCACAAGGATATATTTACTCCGGCGCAGAGGCATACAAAACAGATAGGATCTGTTTCAAGCCTTTCCATTGCCGCTCAGGATCACGACAAATGGGTGAAGGTCGGCGGTGACGGCAGCGCTATGATGCTTACCTATTCCGAGGACGGCGGCAAAACATGGAAGGATATCACCAACCCGCCCGACAGCTCAACTGTGCTGTACCGCGGCAAGGTGGCATTCAATGCCGATGGTTCATCCCTTGTGTGGAGCCCCGTGAACGGTATGCGTGCTTATCAGACTGACGATCTCGGAGAAACATGGAACGAAGTGAGCGGTCTTATCGGCAAATCGGATGCTTATATCATTGGCGACTGTGTTGATCCTGATATCATGTATGCCTGCGGCAGCGGAGTTCTTTATGTAAGTCATGACAGGGGAAAGACTTTCAAGCGTTCCTATGATACATCGGGTAAATTCAAGCGCCTCGCGGTATCTCCTTCTGAAAAGGGCAGAGTATATATCCCAGCAGGCGGAATGGGACTTCTGACTACAGCTGATGCAGGAGAGAATATCGCTCTT
>CAMHMM010000202.1 GCA_946186215.1 uncultured Ruminococcus sp.
TTCATAAACCGATCCCTGTGCCGATCAAACAGCCTGGATGATAAGGAATGCGATAAGGAATCCGTAAAGGGCAACGCCCTCGCCGAGTGCAACGAAGATCATTGCCTTACCGAAGGAATCAGGATCCTCTGCGACTGCGCCGATAGCTGCAGGTGCAGCCTTACCTACTGCGATGCCGCAGCCTATGGAGCCCAGACCTACTGCAAGGCCTGCTGCGATATAGCCGAGACCTGCGCCTGAGAGCTTCTCTACAGCCTCAGCTGTTTCAGCAGAAACGAGGTTGCCCATGGGAAGAACGGTGCAAAGGAGAAGGATCCCGAAGAATGTGCAGAGATTGAGGATAACTGCATTGCGGCATTTTTTGCCGTCTGCGGGCTGTCTCATTCTGATTATCACGGGAAGGCAAAGCAGAGCCACTGCAACAAGGGGAAGTATGAAAATGTACATATTGAATTCCTCCGGATCATTCGATTACTTCTGTGAAATTTACTCTTACGGGCTTGAAGGGGATACCTCCGCCTGTATAATATCTTGAAAACATCTCGTAGTATTCGAGCCTGAGCACCTGTATTCCCACAAGCAGTCCCTCAAGAGCCATTACGAAGATATTTCCCAGTATTATAACTATTATCGAGCCGCCTGCTCCCGCCATTGCGGAAAGTGCAAGCACAACGCTCATCATTCCGGCGTGGGAAAGAACAAAGCCGCCGACTCTTACGAAGGAGAGCGTGTTTGTCGCAAATCCCAGCACATACTCAAAGCATTCAAAAAAGCTTGATGCGATAAAGTCGCCGATCTTTCCCTCGATGTGGAAGCCCTCGCCCCTGCACAGGGCTGTAAGCGGTTCCTTGAGGAACATTATCACGAGCGGGAGTATTATCAGCAGCAGAACATATGCCGTGCCGCCTGTGGGGATCCCCAGAACGCCGCCCAGGAGCAGCATCAGTATAGCCGAGTAGAAAACAAGCCCCGCTATGCCGTTGTTGGAGAAAAGGGCTCTTTCATAGTCCTTTGTTTTAAAGCCCATCACGATATTGGTAAGTATCGCTATGATGATTATCAGGATGCCTATGCCGATAGCCGCGTACAAAACAGTGTTTATATTGGATATCGCACCGAAGGGGAGAAAATGTATCCCCAGTGATTCATATACAGGCTCGAGAAGATCCTCAAAACCGAATACGCTGCCGTACAGCGTGCCGAATATCATGGATGATATACCAAGGCGTTCCATAATGCGCCCCAGTGTCATGTTCTTCTTCCGCGCAAGGAAAAATCCGAGCAGTGCGACAAGCAGTCCCTGTCCGAGATCGCCGAACATGATGCCGAAAAGCAGAGTGTATGTCACGGCAAGGAATGTGGTGGGATTGAGATCCTTATACCCGGGAAGGCCGTAGAGATTGACAAACATGGTGAAGGGCTCGGAAAATCTTGAGCATTTCAGCTTTACGGGTACCTTCTGCTTTTCACCGTCTGCCTTTTCCGTTTCGATCATAACACTGCCTATTCCGTCAAAGAGAGATCTGAACCTGTCGTTCTCTGCAGCAGGGATAAAGCCTGTAACGGTGAACCTTTCGTTCTCCATTGCCGCATATGCACGAAGTGAATAAATGTCATGAACGGTCTTGAAGTAGGTAAAGAAGCGGTTGATCTTTTCCGCATTTTCCGCGCTGAGCTGTTCGAGCTCCTTGCGGCGCTGTGCCACATCTTCCTTTTCAGATGATACCTTCTCGGTCAGCTCTTTTACTGCCGTGTGGATATCTCCGTGGATGAAATCGGGGATATGTATGCGCTCGAAGTACAAAGTTTCAAGTATCCTGTCCACTTCACCGATGCATACTGTTGCGGCGAACACAAAGCCGTATTTGAAATCCTTAGTGCTGCCGTATTCGAGGAAATATAGTCCCTTGTCCGAATAATAATCCAGCTTTTCAAAGCTGTTCAGGGGCATCTTTCCAAATCTGAACTTTATGTTTTCATGCTCATCGAGGGAAAGCACCTGTTTTACATCTACATTTGCCGAAAAATCTCCCGGGCCTGTGATGTGGGAGAGCTGATCGAGAAATCTTGTATCGGAGCTTTGCTGATCCTCGGAAATCTTCAGTTTTTCCGAAAGCTCCCGTGCCCTTTCGAGAACAGCGTCGATCTCCCGTTCCGCGATCTCGGTGTTGGTCTCGATAAATGTATCAGGTGTCAGCTTGTGGCCTGTGAGAACCGAGAATTCATGCAGCTTTCTCAGCGGTATGTAATACGGGTTCTCCGTGCTGCTCTCAGCTGCAGTCCTGCCGGAGGCGGGCTCGATGTGAAAGCAGCCGCTGTCATTTATGCGCCGCAGCACAAGGTCGAGCTCGCTGACCATTCCGGAAACGGTGCAGTGGAGCATCTTTTCAACCGATGACATTTCATCACTTCCTCATTTTGTGAGTAATGTTTAGTCTGTATATAGTTCCCTTTGCGGGATCAGTCGGATATTATCATTTCGAATATCTCGGGAGACGGTACATTGTAGCGTATACCCTCGATTATCCTTACAATATTGTTGAGCTCAATTTCCATAAGGCTGTGATAGGCAAAGAAGCTCAGGGCAGGTGACTGCGCCATTGCAAACGCTCTTTTAATATGCTTGTATCGCAGGAAGGTCATGGCGCTTTCCGGTGAGGAAAGGTCTGTATCCGTCTTAGCGGCCTCTCTGCCGTATACTGTCTTTGAAAGCAAAGCAATGTATTCATTTGCGTCCGCAGCGTCGTACAGCTCGTTGATCTTCTTTTCGGAGATCCTGCCGTATACTGGTATCATAAGTGCTGCGATCTGCTCCCTGTCGGCATTGAAGTGCTTTTTGAGCCTGTATGCGTTGATGACATTTATAACATCCACCCGTGATGCGATATGTTCTGCAAGCTCCCTGTCATCAAGGTCATGAGCGGCATTTATGAGCCGCCTGAAATAATATGTCCTGAGCCTGAGCTCACACGCTCTGTAATCGACCGGCTCACCGTTTGATGGTCTGTACGGCAGGAGCAGGGGATAGTAGGGCGTTTTTTTCATAAGCTCAAGAAGTTGATCAAAGCTTCTCATACGGGCAAGCTCTGTAAGGTCGAAGCAAGTGTATCTGTTCATATAAATGGGCAGCGTGGCGATCTGATCGTCCGTCCCTGCATTTATATGAAGTATGCAGATGAGTATCTCGTCTATCTCCGTCTTGACCGTGAGATAATTGTAGAATTCATCATCCACGATTTTTTCAAAGCGGCCGATATTGAAATAATCCTCATAGAAATGTCTTCTCAGCAGCTCCTCGAGATAGCCGCGGTGGATATTCACCGTATCCACGCCCTCGAGCGCCTTTGAGTAGGAGGTGTTGTGCTTGAGATACGCGGCTGCATCGGAAACATTCGTGCAGCTTATCAGCTGGGTGTAGTTTTCCTTGGTGAGCCTTCTGCCGTACCTTGCGTGCATTCGTGCGACAGTTGCCGCCATATCACCGCTGTAATTAGTTTCTGCACGCATTCAGGGCACCTCCGTTTTAGTCAGATATTATCTTCTGGAAGATCTGATCCGCCCATTTTTCCATATTCTCGGAATATTCGGCTTCAAGCTGAGCGATCTTTTCGTCGCGCTCGCTCTCTATCACCGCAAGGCGCTCGGATGTGAGCTTGTTCTCACGGCGGCGGTCACCCTTTTCCTGCTTGATCATGGATCTGCGGGATTCGCGCAGGAGCCTTGATTCCTCTGCCTTAGCATCGGAAACGATCTTAGCGGCATCTTCCTTTGCCTGTTCTATCTTTTCGTTCGAGATCCTGTCAAGATCAAGAATAGAATTAAGTATATCGTTCATTTTATTTCCCCCGGCCGGTACGGTCAGCGCATCAGTTTTTCAGGCTGTGGAGAGGCGCAGGTATCTGCCCACCTCTGTTTATGAATACAGCAGGAGAGAATTTATTCACGGGCATTACGGGACCTTTTCCGAAAAGTCCGCCCCAGTCGAGCACATCGCCCTCGGCACGGCCAATAGCGGGGATGACTCTTACCGCTGTGGTCTTGGAATTTACCATGCCTATCGCGGCTTCGTCGGCGATTATGCCGGAGATGACCTCTGCGGGAGTGTCGCCGGGAATGACGATCATATCAAGACCTACGGAGCATACAGCGGTCATAGCTTCGAGCTTTTCTATAAGAAGCGAGCCGGACTGTGCTGCTTCGATCATGCCTGCATCCTCTGAAACAGGGATGAATGCACCGGAAAGTCCGCCGATACGCGAGCAGGCCATTACGCCGCCCTTCTTCACGGCATCGTTGAGCATGGCAAGGCAGGCTGTTGTTCCTGCGCAGCCGCACTTTTCAAGTCCCATTTCCTCGAGAATATATGCCACGCTGTCTCCTACTGCGGGAG
>CAMHMM010000203.1 GCA_946186215.1 uncultured Ruminococcus sp.
GAGATTCAGCAGAAATAAGCATACGGGCAGCTGTCGGCCTTGCCAATCGACAAAATTATCGTAACAAATAAAAGCTTCGGGCTTCAAATGAGCGTTACAGATTAAATTAAAGTGCGGGTAGCTGTCGGCCTTGCCGACTAATGAATATCTAATCTTATTTTAACTTGACAGCAGTGTGCTGATGTGGTAAAATCAAATCATAGAATTAAGGACCACATGCTGATGACACAGAGGAGGAGATTATATGGAATGGTTCTTAGAGCATCTCGGCGTGATCGGTATCATCGTGCTGATCATCGTCATAATCTGCGTGCTGGCCTCGGGCTATGTCAAGGCTCCGCCGGATAAGGCATTCATCATTTCCGGTCTGGGCAAGAAGTCAAAGGTAGTCATAGGTAAGGCGGCCATCAAGATCCCGTTCTTTGAGAGACTTGATAAGCTTGATCTGGGACTCATGCCCGTTGATGTAAAGACAGCATCGGCAGTACCCACCGCAGACTATATCAACATTTCCGTTGACGGCGTTGTCAATGTAAAGGTCGCTCTTTCCGATGAGGGACTTGCACTTGCACAGCAGAACTTCCTTAATAAGGACAGGCAGTATATCATTTCTGTGGCAAGAGAAGTTCTTGAAGGTAATATGCGTGAGATCGTCGGCACAATGGAACTGCGTGAAATGGTCTCCAACCGCCAGAAGTTCGCAGACAAGGTAAAGGAAAATGCATCTCCCGACCTTGCAAACATGGGACTTGACATCGTTTCCTTCAATGTGCAGAACTTTACCGACTCACAGGGCGTTATCGACAACCTCGGTATCGACAACATCTCCAAGATCCAGAAGGATGCTTCCATCGCAAGAGCAAATGCCGACAGAGATGTGGCAGTTGCAAGAGCAGAGGCAAACAAGCAGGCTAATGACGCAAGAGTAGCTGCTGACCTTGAGATTGCAATGAAGAACAACGATCTCTCCATCAAGCAGGCAGAACTCAAGAAGGTATCCGACATCAAGCAGGCAGAAGCAGACGCAGCCTACAAGATCCAGGAAGAGGAACAGCGTAAGCAGATCGAGATCACGACCGCCAATGCGAATATCGCAAGGCAGGAAAAGGAAGTTGAGCTTGAGACTCAGAAGATCGCTATTCAGGAGCGCAGACTCGATGCAGAGGTAAAGAAGCAGGCCGAGGCACGCAAGTTCGAGCAGCAGCAGAAGGCCGATGCATTCCTCTACACAAGGCAGAGAGAAGTCGAGGCAAAGAAGTTCGAGGATATCCAGAACGCAGAGGCAGAGCTTGCAGTAAAGCAGCGTGAAGCAGATGCAGCCTTCTATATGGCTGAGCAGGAAGCAAAGGCTGCAAGAGCAAGAGCAGAAGCTGCCAAGTATGCAGCAGAGCAGGAAGCAGACGGTATCAGAGCAAAAGGTCTCGCAGAGGCAGAAGCAGTCAAGGCAAAGGCACTTGCAGAGGCAGAAGGTCTTAACAAGAAGGCAGAGGCTATGCAGAAGATGCAGGAAGCCGCTATACTCCAGATGTACTTCGAGAAGCTGCCCGAGATCGCAAAGGCCGTTGCAGAGCCTCTTACAAATATCGACTCCATCACCATGTACGGAGATGGCAACACGACCAAGCTGGTTTCCGATATCACACAGTCCACTACTCAGATCTCAAGCGGTCTGCTTGACGGCATGGGCATCTCCCTGCAGGATCTGATGAACAGTGTGCTCACAGGCAAGGCTATCGCAACAGGGCTCAACTCCGCAGATGACAAGAAGCCCGGCAATGTTACGATAATCCATAACAACGACGGTACTACCAGCACCACAGAGGACTGATCCCTTCCGCATATGCCGCATCAGGCAACCCTGACCGGCATCAGAATGGAGTTTAAAGCCTCCTCAGCGGCAGCACGGATGATCCCCGCAAGGGGACACCGCGCTGCCTTTTAAATAAGCTGATACGATATTATCAGCGGATCCAAAGAGGTGAATAAAATGAGACGCTGTAGTGCAGATGCTCCATGCAGAGCCTGAGGAAACTGCATGGAGGAATGATTTCCTCGGGCTTTGCTCTTTAACTTGATATCAATAGTTATAAGGAGCAAAGAAAATGAACAGGAAAAATGAATTAAGAGATTTTTATATACTCTGGAGCACCCAGAGTCTGTCACAGCTCGGAAGCGCCGTTACATCCTTTGCGCTGACGCTGTGGCTCTATGAAAAAACGGGTTCAGCTCTCAGCACGGCGCTGCTGCAGATCTGCACATATGCACCGTATGTAGTAATGAGCATATTCGCCGGCGCACTCACGGACAGGTTCGATAAGAAACGGACGATGCTGCTGTGCGATCTTGGCGCAGCACTTACAACGGTGCTGGTATTTGTGCTGTACAAGACAGACTTGCTTTGTGTATGGCATCTTTACCTGATAAATGCAGTATCGGGGCTGATGAACACGGTTCAGCAGCCTGCATCCGAGGTGGCCTATACTATGGTCATCCCAAGCAAATACTATCAGCGGACAAGCGGACTGCAGTCACTTTCAAGATCACTCATCACGATAGGCAACCCACTTATCGCAGCAGCTGTATACGGCCTTGCAGGACTCGACGGCGCGATAGCGATCGATCTTTTAACATTTGCGACAGCCTTTGCCGCGCTCGCATTTTTCATAAATATACCCGATGTCCCCGACAGGGATGAGGGGGAGAAGAATGTACTGCGGCTCGCAAAGGAAGGCCTCATATTTCTCAGGGAGAACCGTCTCATACTGGATGTGATACTTTTCATGTCGGGCGTGAATTTGGTAGCTTCCGCATTTGATGCGGTGCTTCCTGCGTATATCATCCCCAGTCCGCAGGGCGGCAATGATGTTCTGGGCGTGGTGACCTCATGCTCGGGGATCGCCATGGCAGCAGGCAGCCTCATCACTGCGGTCATGCCAAAGCCCAAAAACAGAGTGAAGGTCATATATCTGACGATGCTTTTTTCGCTGGCAACGGAGAATTATCTCCTCGCCTTTTCAAGAAGTCCGGTGATATGGTGTATCGGCCAGATACTGGGGTGGATATTCGTTCCGCTAATGGCGGCAAATCAGAATGTGATCATGAGAAATTCCGTTCCCGCAGCGCTGCAGGGGAGAGTCTATGCCTGCAGGAACACGCTGCAGTTTTTTACGATACCCGTCGGCCTTGCCGTCGGCGGATTCATGGTCGATCATGTATGTGAGCCGTTTATGGCAGGTGCAGGACAGAACCTTTGCTTCCTTTTTGGCAGCGGAAAAGGCTCGGGGGCGGCGTTGATGATGTTTATTCTCGGTGTTGCGGGAACGGCGATGTGCCTGTTTTTCGGACAGAAGCTGAAGCAGTATAATTATTCGGACTGAAGGCGGGCAAAGCCCACTGTTATCCACATCATTTGCTACGCCTAACGGTAGCCTGTTGTCTGAAACGGTTGATTTGCAGCGAGTCAAAGGGGATGAAACACCAGAGGGACGGAACAACAGTTCGATAAATCGGTCGCGTTTGTGCGCCGTCCCTCTTCGTTTCTCCCCTTTGTATCCCCTTTTCCCCACTCCGCTGTTATCAGACCGTGTACCGAACCCCGCTTATAACCCACTCAGGCTTATCTGTACATTAAATCTTACATTTGCTCAGATAAGTTTTGTGTGGACAAGCACCGATGTATGTCTGCTTTCTGTTTTGCTTGTCTTACCCTGTCATTCGGTCAGTCACCTGCTCTCATATTCGTCAGCCTTTCATGCCAGTTTGTCCGGCGGCGAAACGCCGCTGTTACTTGCACTCTCATTTTCGCAGAGGGTGAATTGAACGGTCAGCAGACTCAGCCTGCTTGCCTACCCTGAAAGGGGAGGGGGACCGCCGCCTTCAGGCGGTGGTGGAGGGGTTGTCACGAACAAAATGACAGTTCCCTTTTTGCATTATAAAGCTCCGAGCCCCGAATAAACGATTTCTCACAAAAGAGAGTACGGGAGAGTGCAGGCTCTGCCTTCGGGCGTAAGCGGGGGGAAAACTAAAGTCCCGAGTCCCGAATGAGCGTTATCGTACAAATGAGCATACGGGAGAGTGCAGGCTCAGCCTGCCGGGTAGCTGTCGGCCTTGCCGACCTGCCTAAATAAAATGCTTGCATTTGTGAATTGTCTGTGATATAATGGAATAAAAGAGCATCGGCTCTCATTTTCAACGCAAAATACGGAGGTATTATTATGGGTATGTTTGATAAGCTGCTTGCCAATCTCAAGGCAAAAAGAAAGACCATCGTTCTCACAGAGGGCACAGATAACCGCGTTCTCAGCGCAGCTGCAAGGCTCCTGAGCGAGGATCTTATGGATGTTATTCTCTGCGGAGTACCCGATGAGGTAAAGGCAGCAGCTGC
>CAMHMM010000204.1 GCA_946186215.1 uncultured Ruminococcus sp.
ACGCATCCCAAAACTGCTTAGTCTGCGCTTTTTTGCTTAAGTGTGCGCTTATGCCTGAAAGGGGAGGGGACCGCCGCCTCCAGGCGGTGGTGGTGGGGTTTCACTAACGAACCGAGCCTCAAATGAGCATTACCGCTCAAATGAACGCACGAGCAGCTGTCGGCCTTGCCGACCGGGTGGGTGCGGGCTTTGTCCGTTTAAGTGTAAAATAATAGCAGGTATAAAAGCTCCGAGCCCCAAATGAGCGTTCCCTTTCAAAAGAAAGTACGGGTAACTGCGGGCTTTGCCCGCCTGGATTAAAAACGGATTAGAATGTGGTTAGATAAGACCGATATCCGTTGAAATCCGTGCCGTGATATGCTATAATCAGGTCAGCAGGGGAAACGGATATCCCCCGGACGAAGAAAGGAGCCGCGGCATGAAAAATAACATCAACCTTGCAAATATACTTATAATCGCAGGACTTGCGGTGTATGTTCTTTCACCTGTGGACATTGCTCCCGGGCCGATAGATGATGTAGTGATCTCCCTTATCGGGCTTGCAGCTGCAAGAGCGAACACGATGCGGCTCAAAAAGGCGCAGCAGCCCGTCACTTTCGATGATCCTGACGGACAGGATAACACCTTCTGAAATGCATCTGAAATGACTGCCGGCATATCTGTGATGATGTGCCGGCCGATGCCGTTAATAAATAGTATAGCAGCGAACAGCTGCAGAAAGGGGAAGCTATGGCAGATAAAAAAGAGATCGACGATATCATTGCGATGATCGACAAAACGATGGAGGGCGGCGTGAGCCGTCTCAGTGTGGGAACATCCGAGGAGCTGGATGAAGGCAGTACCAGAAAGCTGAGCCATCATGGGCGCTGCGATGTGGGCAGTCCCTGGGCGGACGGCCGTGTATCCGCCTGTGATATTGAGTTTACTGCCGAGGATGAGGACAAGGCATAGTCAGGCAGGCTTTGCCTGCGGTGGCGGGACTCGTTAACGAAGCAAGTCGCAAATGAGAGGTTGTCAAAGGTTCACAATCCCTATATTCGCCGATATTACGGCGAATAATATTAACATTATGTAAATTTGCAAAATTCTCTTGACATTCGCCGCCAAATGTGTTATCATCTAATAGTTGCAAGGTTGGGCTCAGCCTGACATTGTGCTGGTGTAGCTCAGTTGGTAGAGCAGCTGATTTGTAATCAGCAGGTCGGGGGTTCGAGTCCGTCCACCAGCTCCACAATGGAAGAGTTCCCGAGCGGCCAAAGGGGGCAGACTGTAAATCTGTTGTCTCTGACTTCGGTGGTTCGAATCCACCCTCTTCCACCAGAGCGTTCCGAGAGATCGGAACGCTTTTTTCATCCCCGCCCTGAGGATATACCACCATACGGTTTTATCAGACACGCAAATATGAACCAAATGTAAATTTTTGATAATTTCTGATATTTCCTTGAAGTTTCCGGATGTTTGTGCTAAAATAGTATGGTGAATGTTTATCCGTTCACATGAATACGGCAGTCCTCTGTATGACGCAGGGCGCATACATGAATGTCACAGGAGGAATTTTATAATGGATGCATCAACTGCATTAAAGCTCATCAGCGATTCCAGCCTGAAGCAGGATCCCCCGAAGTTTGACATCGGTGATACTGTAAGAGTTCAGGTAAGGATCAAGGAAGGCGAGAAGTACAGACTTCAGGCTTTTGAAGGCACTGTGATCGCAAGAAGACACGGCGGCGTTCAGGAGACCTTCACCGTAAGACGCGTTTCTCACGGCACAGGTGTGGAAAGGGTATTCCCCGTTCACTCTCCCGTTGTTGACAGCGTTGAAGTTATCAGACACGGTAAGGTTCGCAGAAGCAAGCTCTTCTACCTCAGAGGAAGAGTCGGCAAGGCTGCCAAGCTCAAGGAACAGCTGTAATCGCGGCTTCACAGCCGCAGCGCTGGCAGGGGATGCCACGCATCTCCCCACGGTACATTCCGCAGGATGGCTCGCTTCATTCTGCGCGAATGATAAATCCGCCGGTGGATTGTCAGATATCAGATGCCGTTATATCGGCTTTTGATCTGTGGCAGTTTCGCTGTGCCAAATTTCCATTTTCCGGATCAGGTGGTGTTTTACATGGCAAGGTTCCAAATCAATTATGAGATCCCGGATTCCACCGAGGAGACCACAGTCCCCTACAAGGAATTTATCGAGTGGATAGAGACCATCGTATTTTCCTTCTTCACGGTGATCCTTATCTTCACCTTCCTTCTGCGGCAGGTGAATGTTGACGGTGAGTCTATGATCCCCACTCTTCAGGACGGAGAAAAGCTTATCGTTCACCACATCATGTACACTCCCGAAAGAGGCGACATCATCATTGTTGACAGCCTCGGTGTGGGCAAGCCCATTGTAAAGCGCGTTATCGCTGTGGGCGGAGATACCATCGACATCAACTTTGAAAGCGGCGAGGTCAAGGTCAACGGTGCTGTTCTTGACGAGCCCTATATAAAGGATCTTACCAAGCTCGACGAGGGCGGTCAGTCTTATCCTCTCACTGTTCCCAGCGGATACTATTTCGTAATGGGCGACAACAGGATGAATTCCCTTGACAGCCGAAGCGAGAGAGTCGGACTTGTTCCCGAGGATGAGATCGCAGGAAAGGTAATATTCAGGATCTGGCCGGCAGACAGGCTCGGAAAGATCGGCGAATGAGCGATTAAAAACACAAAAAGGAGTAAAACCTCGGTTTTACTCCTTTTTTTGACAGGAGGGTGCATAATGCCCGAAAATAAAGCGCCCCAAAAGCGCCTGTTTTCTCCTTTTTCAATAGTGATCATCATTATCTTCTTTTCCGTTTCCGCATTCAATCTGGCCGCATGGTATTTCCCGCGGCTGATGGATCTCTACCATATGTACATCTATGCGCCGTCGGCAACATTTATATCGCGCCTGCCGGGACTGTTCCCCTTTTCCGTGGGGGAGATAATGATAATCCTTGCGGTGATCATCGTTCTTGCGGCGGCGGTGCTGACAGCTGCAGGGCTGATACGCAAAAACAAGCGGCTGCTCACGGCAGTGCGCCGTGTGATAGTCGTGATACTTATCTATGTATATTTTACGGAGACCTGCAACTGCTTTGTGCTCTACCACACGACCGAGCTCACCGAAAGGCTGGCTCACTACGCCGCTCCCGACGGCTATTCCACCGAGCAGGTCGTGGAGCTTTGCAGAAAGATGATACTTGATGCAAATGAGCTGGCTCTTGTGGTAAATCGGGATGAGGAGGGCAATATAATCCTGCCCGATGATCTGGCTTCGGCCGCACGGGACAGCTTTGCCGCGCTGTATGAGGATATCCCCGAGCTCAGGGGCTACTGCCCGCCGTCCAAGCGCCTTATCTCCTCTACGCTGATGACTCAGCTTGATCTGCAGGGTGTATATTTTCCGTTCGCGCTTGAAGGCGCTTACAACGCTTATGTATCTCCTGCCCGCACCCCTACGACCACATTTCATGAGACCGCACACATCAAGGGATTTATCCGCGAGGATGAGGCGACTTTTATTTCCTGCGCTGCCTGTCTTGCCTCGGATGTGCCCGAGATACGCTACAGCGGCTGCATAGAGGCGATGAATTATCTCTACGGCGAGTGCCGCAAATACGCCACCGAGGAGCAGATATATTCTCTGCGCTGCGATCTTACCCACCTTGTAGCGCAGGATAATTATTTTGTCAGCGAGGAGCACATGAAACAGGCCGAGGAGTCGGTCATACCCAAGGAAAAGGTGAATGCCGCAGGCGATGCGGCCATGAACACCACACTGAAGGTCAACGGCATCAAGGACGGCAAGAACAGCTACAGCCGAATGGTGACGCTTCTGCTGATATACGAGCTCCGCGCAGGCTGAGGTCGGCAAGGCTGACAGCTACCCGTATGTTTATTTGAAGGGTAACGCTTGTTTGCAGCTCGGAGCTTTTATACCTGCTATTATTTTGCACTTAGGGCGGCGAAACGCCGCTGTTACCCGGCAGGCAGTGCCTGCACCCTCCCGTACTTTCATTTGTGGGTAATCTCTCAATAGCAGCTCGGAATTTTTATTTGTATATAAGCAGTCGATCGACAAGGTCGCCAATTGACAGCACTGAGATGCTGTGCCATAATTGATGTTAACATAATCCGGAATTTGCGGAGTTGATAAATTATGATGATAGAATACAGACAAGCTGTTTCAGAAGATGCAGAGCTATTGATAGATATTTATAACGCTGCCTTTTATGACGATTATCTTCGATATGGTTCGTGTCCGGGATATGGAAAAACAAAAGAAATGATGGAAGAGGCTATTCGTAGAT
>CAMHMM010000205.1 GCA_946186215.1 uncultured Ruminococcus sp.
GAGAGTAAACAGCACAGCCGCCGCCGCAAGAAAAACATCGGGCATCGTCAAGGAGACCGGTGTGAGGATCGCGGAGTGCAGCAGAGAGATGAACAATATGCTTTCCTCCATGCAGGATATCAATGACAGCTCTGCGGAGATCTCAAAGATAATCAAGGTCATCGACGATATCGCGTTCCAGACAAATATCCTTGCTCTTAATGCAGCAGTCGAGGCGGCAAGAGCGGGCGTAGCGGGCAAGGGCTTTGCGGTCGTAGCAGATGAGGTGCGAAACCTTGCTGCCAAGAGTGCAGAGGCTGCGAGCCGCACAACATCGCTCATTGAGCGCTCGGTTGAAAATGTTGAGCGCGGTTCACAGATAGCGCAGGATACCGCACGGGTGCTGCAGGCAGTCGTAGAGAGCGCTTCAAAGATCGATACGGAGGTTTCCAAGATCTCTCAGGAAAGCGATATGCAGGCTGAGGAGATAAACAAGGTAACCCACGGAGTAGAGCAGATATCTGCCGTCGTACAGAGCAATACTGCCACTGCCGAGGAATCAGCAGCTGCTTCCGAGGAGCTTTCAGGCCAGTCCAATTCCCTTCGTATGCTGCTTTCGCATTTCAAGTTTGAAAAATCCGGCTTTGATAATGTTCCCACAGCGCCGAAGTTTGATCTCAAGGCTGATTACGAGCCCTCGTACAGTGATTATTTCACTATAAACGACGATCTGAGTGCTGATGAAGACACAGCACAGCCTGATGAAGCGCAGGAAGAAGATATAGCCCCGGAGATCTCGGATATTCTTTCAATGCGTGATGACAGTCCCGTATATCCCGATCAGGATGATGATACCGCTGCCGACATACCCGAAGCTGTTCCGGCGGCAGCAGACGATGATGACGAACCTTTCACACCGGTAAATTTTGACGATTATGACGATGAATTTACCTCGGTGGACAGCAAATACTGATGATCATAAAACAGTACCGCTTGACCGGTACTGTTTTTTTTCGGCGTGACAATACACCTGCGCAAAACAGCGCGAAAGCGATCATCTTTCGTGCTGTTTTATAAAATAACTTGACATATCCCTGTAAAATCAGTACAATAATAATATATTCAGTTGGTGCTTATGTTATATATTATTTTATAATTGCGGGGTAATAAACTTATCAGAGGATGCTGCCATGAACGAAAAATACTGTGACATTTTCAATATGTGCTATCCAATGCTCAGAATGAGAAGTGAAACATTTGAAAGTCTTATGAAAAATGAGTGCACACATCTGATCGCTCATTGTGAAGACGGGGAGCCCGTGGGCTTTGCGATAGTTGAGGGTGCGGCTCTCAGGCTTATATGTGTCCTTCCGGCGTATCAGGGAAAGGGGATAGGCAGCAGGCTGCTGTCCGCAGCCGAAAGTTATGCAGCGAAGCAGGGGTGTGATATGCTTCTGACCGGCGGGGCATCCTCGAAGCTCCTGATTGGTGCCGATAAGACTACATCCGGCTTCTTTGAGAAGCACGGATATGTTACTGTCGGCGGGTGTGACGAAATGCTGATGAGGTTGAATGATTTTTCCTTCGATGAAAACGCTTTCCGCGGACATCTTTCCGCCGGATACGGATGGTATCACGGAGACATCGGAACACTGAAAAAGGCAGTTGCCGAGGTAAATGAGAGCTGGGTGCAGTTTTTCAGCGCTGACAGCAATGTATATACCGCAATGGTCGGAGGGGAGATAGCAAGCTTCTGCATTGTTGATACTGATGTGAAAAATTACCTTTCGGATGCCTTCGGACGGGTTGGTATGCCCGGCTGTGTAGGGACTGTTCCGAAATTCCGTGACCGCGGCATAGGCATCGAAATGGTTGCAAGGGTGACACAGTATCTCAGGGAAAGCGGCATGGATATCTCATTTATATACTATACAGGTGTTGCTGACTGGTACAAAAGGCTCGGCTATGAAATCTTCATGACAGAGGTCTTTATGAAAAAGCAGCTTTCAGAGCAGCTAAAGTAAATGTTATCATCTCACTGTTCAAATGAAAGCACGGATAGTTGTCGGCCGTACCGACAAAGGAGCATTCACATGGATGATCTGAAAAACAACTGGTTTTACAAGCTGTGCGTAAAACAGTGTATAAAGGATACCGTATGGCTGGTTTTGGGGATATTTTTTCTTATCCTTGCGGTATACAGCATTGATACGCAAGGCGGGATATTGTCATTGCTGCTGTTTATTGTGCTGAGTGTGGTGATGATCCTCATCTGGGCGGATTCGGTATTCGTAAAGCTGCCGAAAATACGCAGACAGCTCAGCAGTATGACCTTTAACGAACTGGAGAGAATGGGACAGGAGCCGCCGCCCTGTATGTTCAGAACCTTGTATTTCACAGACGGTTTTTTGCTCAGCCCATATGGATACAGGATCATACCTTATGATATCATAGCAAATGTAAATGTCAGATCCAAGGTGTTCAGAGGAAGAGTGACGGGCGGATACGCCGATATTGAATTCAATGACGGAACACCCGATATCACACTTGCTGTAAATGACCGTAAATTCATTGAAAAGGAAAATGAATTCAAAGCCCTGATCGAACAGCACCGTACATGGAAAGGATGATGGATATGCAGATCAGATGTGAATACTGCAACTGCGAGATCGATGACAGCTGCAGCTCATGCCCTTACTGCGGCGCAGAAGTTAAAAACAGCACAAATGCAGAAAGCGTTCCGGATAAGCCCTGCACCATAGAGGAGCTTAAACAGTGGTATATCAGCAAAAACCTGCCGCCGGAGAATGTAACACGCTTTTTCATTGCCAAGAATATAAAAGAGCCGAAAGCGATTGGCATTTATGAGGAAAACGGCGTATTCATCGTATATAAAAACAAGGCAAGCGGCGAGCGTGCCGTGCGGTACAGCGGCCCGGATGAAGCCTATGCTGTGAATGAATTCTATCAGAAGCTCAGAAGCGAGATCGCAAATCAGAAAAGCCGTAACGCATCCCGTTCTTCAGGTTCGGGAGGAAGCAGGGGAAGAAAAAAGAACAGCAGCGATGACATTCTCGGTTTCCTGGCTATTGTCGCATTCTTCGGTGTTTTTGTCATCGGCGGGATACTGTTTGCCATATTCGATAAATCCCCGTCAAGGGGCTATTACCGCTATAACAACAGGGATTACTATTATCAGAATTCATCATGGTATTATTATGATGATGATTCCGATTACTGGTATCCGGATAACACGGGCATAGGCGAGGTATTTGGAGACAACAGCGCTGATTACCGTGTCTATGATCACGAGGGTGAACGCTTCGAGGATTCCAGCTACTATTACGAGGATAGCAGCAATGACAGCTGGGATTCAAATGATTCATGGGATTCCAACGACATGGACTGGGATTCCGACTGGTGATGATCTGTATAGTGTATCTTGTGTCGTCCCCTTCAAGCAGTCAGAACGGTGCAAACGGTCTTGAATTCCAGATCGGCAAGGATGACACTCTTGTCATGGGCGGCGAATTTGTGGTAAAGAACCTGAAAATGAACAAGGTCTCCGTGATCGCAAAGGAGATAGGTGTTCAGCCTGTTCTTTCCTTCGGAAACTCCACAGGTGATTCGAGTATGGCCGACTATACCATAAACAATAATCAGTACAGGTCTCTTGCGTTCATGCTTTGCTGTGACGATACAAAGAGAGAACACGGCAACATCAAAAAGGCAAATGATATGTATGCTCTCTGTGATGAACACGGATGGATACCTGTATCAATGAAGAACGACTGGACGACCATATACGGCGACAGCGTAAAATACAAGGGTGCAAAAAAGGCAAGGGCTGCTGCGTGAGGCTTTGCCGTGACCAACAGTGCGGTTGGTGATAAATAACTTCATCCTGCGATCGGTCATATGCAGTTCACGATACTGCACAAAAGCCGCCTCTGATGTTCAGATGCTATTGGACAGTTTTTTTCTGTGCCGGCCTTGAAATCAGCGGCGGTTTCTGCTATAATGAATATAGTTTACCAGTGCTAACTAACAGGCCGTGTGCCTGCAGATGGTATAAAAGAAAGGCGGACATGATGCAGAAAGAAGTGATCACGGGGCTGCTTCTGCCCTTTATAGGTACGGCTGCCGGCTCCGGGTGTGTTTTGTTTATGAAAAAGGACCTCAGCAGGGGAGTGCAGAGGGCTCTGACCGGCTTTGCCGCAGGAGTTATGACGGCGGCCTCGATATGGAGCCTTATCATCCCCGCAATGACCATGGCGGAGGGTATGGGAAAGCTTGCCTTTATCCCTGCTGTGGTGGGCTTCTGGTGCGGCATCC
>CAMHMM010000206.1 GCA_946186215.1 uncultured Ruminococcus sp.
TCAGCTGGGAGAGCATCTGCCTTACAAGCAGAGGGTCATAGGTTCGAGCCCTATAACTTCCACCATTATGCGGATTTAGCTCATCTGGTAGAGCGCCACCTTGCCAAGGTGGAGGTAGCGAGTTCGAGCCTCGTAATCCGCTCCATCTGAGCCGTGAAACTTCACGGCTCTTTTATTTTGCCTGTAGATCACTTTGATTTTCATACGGCTTCTCTGCTTTTTGGCAGAGAAGTTTTTTTTCAGTGTTTCTTTTAATCATAAAACTGCGAAATAATATCGTGCATAAAAGTTCCGAGCTGCTGATAAGAGTTTCTTTTCAAAAATAGAGTACGGGAGGTTGCAGGCTCTGCCTTTTAGTATAAAATAATAGTAGGCATAAAAGTTCCGAGCCACAAATTAGCATTACCCACAAATCAGAGTACGGGTAACAGCAGCGTTTCGCTGAACGAATTTGTAGTTGACTTTTGTGAAACGATATGGTAAAATATATTTAATATCATCGGTATCGTAAAACTGACTTCGTTAACTGACTTCAAAGGAGGAGCATTATGGCTTGTTTTATCGTACCGGCCGGAGAAGCGATAATCACCACTGTCGCTGAAAAGGTCCTTGAAAAGAATGATTCACCTGTACTTTCTCAGCTTTCATCAAAGCTCAAAGTACTTAACGGTATGCTTTGGGGCGGCTCTGCCCTGCTTGCGTTTGAACATATCTGGCATGGCGAGGTAGTGCCATGGTTCCCGTTCCTCACTGCGATGAACGATCCTGCTGACACTGCTGAAATGCTGGCGGAAATGTCCACCGTGGGCGTTACGATGGCAATTGTTGTCACTGCGGCCTGGGCGATAGGCCTGGGAGTTGCATCTGTTCTCAGAAAGAAGACCGGGGAGGTGCCTGCAGCATGACACTTCTAATAACCGTTTTTGCTGCGATAATATCCACCGTTTTATGGTATGTTCTCGACAGGAAATATCAGCTGGGCAGACTGGTGCTTATGTACTGGGGCGCTGTGCTTATGTGGTCTGTGGATGCGGTTTTTGAATATAAGGAGCTGGGCGCAGAGTATTTCACCCCTGCTGCAGCGGATATGGCTAATGATGCATTCCTCGGTGCGGCTGTTGTTGCTCTCGGCCTTATGATCTGGCTTTGCATCCTTCTCATAAAGGATCCCAAAGGCACAGTACGAAAGGCTCTTGCCCGCAAATAACGCCTTACCGATGGGAGACTGCCATGAACAGTGAAGCAAAAAAACTGCTCGAGGCCGTCAGAGACGGCAGTATTTCCGTTGATGATGCGCTTGTAAGGCTCAAAACACAGCCCTTTGATGATCTGGGCTACGCGAAGGTGGATCTTCACAGAAAGATAAGACAGGGCGCAGCGGAAGTGATCTATGGTCAGGGCAAAACTCCTGCTCAGATATCGGGGATAATACGCTCCCTGAAAGAGCACGGTCAGGAACGCATACTTATAACACGCCTTTCCCCCGATAATGCGGCTGAACTTTCGGATATAAGCGGTCTTGAATATCATGAAGACGCGCATATCGCAATAGTCGGAGAAATGCCCGAGCCTGACGGAATTGGTACGATAGTCGTTGCAACAGGCGGTACAAGCGATATCCCCGTTGCAGAGGAGGCTGCGCTCACCGCTCAGATACACGGGAGCCGCGTTGAACGGCTCTATGATGTGGGCGTGTCAGGACTTCACAGACTTCTTTCCAACACAAAAACGATAATGTCCGCATCGGTGATCATCGCTGTTGCGGGAATGGAGGGCGCTCTTGCGAGCGTGGTCGGCGGCCTTGCCGACTGCCCTGTGATCGCAGTGCCCACAAGTGTAGGCTACGGCACATCCTTCAACGGATTGACCGCATTGCTTTCCATGCTCAACTCCTGCGCCAGCGGCGTTGCGGTGGTAAATATCGACAACGGTTTTGGTGCAGGCTATTATGCTAATATGATCAACCATATGGACGGAGGCAGGAAATGAAAACACTCTATTTAGACTGCGGAATGGGCGCAGCCGGTGATATGCTGACAGCTGCTCTTACCGAGCTTATGCCTGAACCCGCAAAATTCGTTGAAAGGCTCAATTCCATTGGCATCCCCCATGTAAAATTCACTGCAGAGAAAGTATCAAAGTGCGGTATCATGGGCACACATATCTCCGTTACAGTCAATGGTGAAGAAGAGAACGGCCACCATGATCATGAACACCATCATCACACATCAGTAAGCGACATCGCGCAGATCGTTGAAAAGCTCGATATCCCCGAAAAGGTAAAGGCTGATGTGATCGCTGTGTACGATATCATTGCAAAGGCTGAGAGTCATGTCCACGGAAAGCCTGTCACAGAGATACATTTCCACGAAGTAGGCACTATGGATGCTGTTGCGGATATTACCGCTGTTTGCCTTGCATTATATGAGCTCTCTCCCGATATGATCGTTTCATCCCCTGTTCATGTAGGCAGCGGCAGTGTGGAATGTGCTCACGGGATACTCCCCGTTCCCGCTCCTGCAACGGAATACATCCTCCGCGGCGTACCGGTGTACGGCGGCAGCATCAAGACTGAGCTCTGCACTCCCACAGGTGCAGCGCTTCTCAGACACTTTGTAAAGAAGTTCGGAGATATGCCTGTCATCAGAGTATCCGCCGCAGGCTATGGCATGGGCAAGAAGGATCTTGAACAGGCAAACTGTGTCCGCGCTGTAATAGGCGACACAGATGAAACATCCGACACAGTCATTCTCCTTTCCTGCAATATCGACGATATGACAGCGGAGGATATCTCCTACGCCATGAAGAATCTTTTTGCAGGCGGCGCACTGGATGTTTACACATATGCGATAGGCATGAAGAAATCCCGCATGGGAACGATGCTGTGTGTTATCTGCAATGCCGACAACAAGGAGAGTATGCTGAGAATAATCTTCACCCATACAACTACCATCGGCGTAAGAGAATCCGTCACAAAGCGGCATACACTTGCAAGACACTCCGAGGTTGTGACAACACCCTACGGAAAGGTGCACCGCAAGGTATCCACGGGCTATGGCGTTACAAGGATGAAGTACGAGCATGACGATCTTGAAAGGCTCGCATCCGCAAACTTTGTAAGCATAGACGAGATAAGAAAATCCATCGTCAAGAGCGACAGAACTGATGATGACACCGAATGAAAAGATCCGCCGCCTTGAGGAATATCTGAGTTCCGCAGGCGGCGTTTTCGTTGCTTATTCAGCAGGTGTGGACTCGACATTTCTGCTGAAGATCGCTCATGATGTGCTGGGCGACAAGGCAGCGGCTGTTACCGCTGCCTCACCCTTCTTTCCGCCGGAGGAGCTTGAAGCAGCACAGAGCTTCTGCCGTTCGGAAGGCATCGAGCATATTATTCTGAGCTTTGATCCGCTTTCCGAAAAGGATATTTCTGCAAATCCCCCGGACAGATGCTATCTGTGCAAAAAAAAGATATTCTCGGCGATAACAGCCCACAGAGAGCTTGGCATCGAAAGCCCCTTAAAGCTTGCAGGGCTTTCAAAATCCGATATACGAGTTCTTTCCAGTGAGCTTTCCCTGTCCACCTGGGATAAGCCTGCTCTGGCCTGTCTTGCTACAAGGATCGCCACGGGCGAAACACTCACCGAAGAAAAGCTTGACATGATCGGCAGGGCGGAAAGGTATATCCGCTCCCTTGGATTCAGACAGATACGGGTGCGGATGCACGGCAGTCTTGCACGCATAGAAACGGATATCGCCGATATCCCCCGCATCTGCGCTCCCGATACTGCACAGAAGATACATTCCTGTCTGAAAGAGCTGGGCTTTTCCTATGTCTCCCTTGATCTGGGCGGATATAAGACAGGAAGCATGAACAAGGTTATAAACGGGTGACCGTCGTTTAGCCGCATCAGAGTGTAACTTATAAGAAGTGTTTAAACAATTTTCATAAGCATTTTAAGCCAAAAAAGCCTGTCTTTCCCGACTAAACAGGAAAGGCAGACTTTTTGCTTATACTATAATTCTGATACTATTCCGCGAGCTGACCGGACATCCGAACCGCTGCTATCTGTGTATGCTCATAAAAATGCATAATAATGCGTGAACAGAACACGCTCACAACGGCAAGAACAAGGTGACCTCGGTCGTATCATCATCTGTGCGCATAAAAAGGTCGCCGCCCAGTCTGCGGGCAATATATCTTGCTTCATACAGGCCTACACCGCTGCCCTTTATCCCATCAGAATTGGAGCCGCGCCAGAAGCTGCCCCATACAAAGGGAAGCTCACTG
>CAMHMM010000207.1 GCA_946186215.1 uncultured Ruminococcus sp.
TGTTAAACCGTCAGCCACATGGTGCATCAGTCTTTTCTTATGTGCTCATCCTTTCTCATGAGCATTTCGTTTACCAGCTCATATGTTTTACGCCTCTTTGCGCACCGTCAGGGCATTGGGGTTCACTCCTTTCGTTTATCTGACTGTTCCTTTCTTCCTGTTCTTTTCACCCTTCTGCTTGTTTAACCGAAGGAAATGAAAAAAAGGACAAGGATATTGATAAAATTTTTTTCGGTATGCTCGTTAAGGCAGAAAAATCGCATTATGATCACTGATTTTGGCAGTCTGAAAATGATTTGTGCAAGATGTATAGTATATCGGGGTACAATTGGTGAAATTTCTACATCGCATTTGATGATTCATGCTTGCATTATGGTATTGCTTGTGTTATAATAGATTTTGCGTTACTGCGATGATATGCGTTGAAGCGGTAGGTTGCACCTTAAAAGGTGGGAATTACCGCCGAGTATGTCCGATTTCAAACCGGGCGAGGCATGACATCACCGTGGGCTGAGACTGTTGCAGGATGTTATCCTGCGTAAAAAAACAGGTGGGGCACACACGGCGGCGTTGCTGAAAGTCATGCTATATGGCAGCCGCGAGGCGGTCATTCGCTCCACAATATTATATGGAGGCGATTTAAATGGCAGAAAGCGCTAAACTCAGAATCAGGATCAAGGGCTACGACCATGCAGTTGTTGACTCTGCTGCACAGAGGATCGTAGAGGCTGCAAAGCGCAGCGGTGCAAAGGTTTCGGGTCCTATTCCCCTTCCTACAGAGAAGGAGATAATCACTATCCTTCGTGCTGTACACAAGTACAAGGACAGCCGTGAGCAGTTCGAGCAGAGAACTCACAAGAGACTCATCGATGTGCTCAGACCTACTCCCAAGACCACGGAAGCACTCCAGAATCTTGATCTTCCTGCAGGTGTTGATGTTGTAATGGAGATCAAGTGATCTCCGCCGGACAGCGCTGCTGTTCTAAAGACATCTTACTGTAGGTCAATGTCGGTAATACCGACCAATTAACCATAGGAGGAAATACTATGACAAAGGCAATCATCGGCAAGAAGATCGGTATGACACAGATCTTCGATGAAACAGGCAAGGTCATTCCTGTTACCGTTGTTGAAGCTGGTCCCTGCGTAGTCGTTCAGAAGAAGACTGTTGAGAACGACGGCTACAGCGCAGTTCAGTGCGGCTTCGGCGATATCAGGGAGAAGCTTGTAAGCAAGCCTCTCAAGGGACACTTTGCTAAGGCAGATGTGGCTCTCAAGAGAACCCTCAAGGAATTCAGACTTGACGACGCTGACAAGTACAATGTAGGTGATGTATTCAAGGCTGATACATTTGCAGTAGGCGACATCGTTGATGTAAGCGGTACTTCAAAGGGTAAGGGCTTCACAGGTACTATCAAGCGCAATAACAATCACCGTCTCAAGGAATCCCACGGTACAGGTCCTGTAGCAAGACAGGCTGGTTCCATGGGTGCGTGCTCCTCTCCCTCGAGAATCTTCAAGGGCAAGGCACTCCCCGGACATATGGGCTCTGAAAAGGTAACTGTTCAGAATCTTGAGATCGTCAAGGTAGATGCAGAAAACAATCTTATTGCAGTAAAGGGTGCGATCCCCGGTCCCAATAACGGTATCGTAACTATCGTAGACTGCGTTAAGAAGGCTTAATGGAAGGAGGAAATAATATGCCAAGCATAAAAGTTGTTGATATGGCAGGCAATGAGGTTTCCGGCATTGAGCTTTCCGATGCTGTGTTCGGTATAGAGCCGAATGCTGCTGCTATGCACACAATGGTAGTAAATTACCTCGCTAACCAGAGACAGGGCACACAGTCCACACTTACCCGTACAGAGGTAAGAGGCGGCGGCAGAAAGCCCTGGAGACAGAAGGGCACAGGCCACGCAAGACAGGGTTCCATCCGTGCTCCCCAGTGGACACATGGTGGTATTGCTCTCGGCCCCAAGCCCAGAAGCTATCGTTTCACCGTTAACAAGAAGCTCAAGAGACTTGCTCTCAAGTCCGCTCTTTCTACAAAGGTGATCGACAACAATATCATCGTTATCGACAGTATCACAATGGACAGCTTCAAGACCAAGGATATGGTAAAGATGCTTTCCGCTGTAGGCGCAGAGGGTTCCAAGGCTCTTATCGTTATGCCTGAGGCTGATCTCAAGGTAATCAAGAGCGCTGCTAATATCCCCGGCGTAAAGACTGCTCTCGTTAATACGATCAATGTATATGACATTCTCAACTATGACAAGTTCATCGTTGCTAAGGATGCCGTTGCAAAAATCGAGGAGGTGTACGCATAATGCTCGCACAGGACATTATCATCAAGCCCATTATCACAGAAAAGAGCATGGGCACACAGGCTGAGGGTAAGTACACTTTCAAGGTCGCTAAGAATGCCAACAAGATCCAGATCAAGCAGGCTGTTGAAGAGCTCTTCGATGTTCAGGTAGAAGCTGTGAACACCATGACCGTAAGAGGCAGAGCTAAGAGAGTCGGCATGAGCAGGGGCTTTACTCCCGCATGGAAAAAGGCTATCGTTACCCTTAAGGAAGATTCAAAGACCATCGAGTTCTTTGACGGCCTTATCTGATCGGACTGATGCAGATACCTTCCAGCGTTGCTGTTAAGCAGTGACGCAGAGGAAGTCAAATATGAGCTGATCACCGGTCAGCGTAGATATGGGGAATATTTCCCCGCAAAACGAATGGAGTTGAATTGAAATGGCTATAAGATCATATAAGCCTACTTCTCCTTCAAGACGCCAGATGACTGTTACTGATTACAGTGAGCTCAGCAAGGTAGCTCCCGAAAAGAGCCTTCTTGCTCCCCTTTCCAAGAAATCCGGTAGAAATAACACCGGTAAGATCACTGTTCGTCACAGAGGCGGCGGAAACAGGAGAAAGTACAGAATAATAGATTTCAAGAGAGACAAGCAGGGTATGAACGCTGTTGTCAAGACTCTTGAGTACGATCCCAACAGAAGCGCATTCATCGCTCTCGTTGAGTACGAGGACGGCGAGAAGAGATACATCCTCGCACCTCTCGGCCTCAAGGTAGGCGATACCGTAAGAGCAGGTTCCGATGCAGATATCAAGCCCGGCAACGCTCTCGCACTTCAGGATATCCCCGTTGGTACATTCATCCACGCTATCGAGCTTTATCATGGCAAGGGCGCTCAGCTCGTAAGAGCTGCCGGCAACATGGCTCAGCTCATGGGTAAGGAGAACGGCTACGCTCTCGTAAGACTTCCCTCCGGCGAGATGAGAAATATTGCCCTCAACTGCATGGCTACTATCGGCCAGGTGGGCAATATCGACCATGAGAATGTAAACCTCGGTAAGGCAGGCCGCACCCGTCATAAGGGTATCAGACCTACAGTCCGCGGTTCTGTCATGAACCCCAACGACCATCCCCACGGCGGTGGTGAAGGTAAGTCACCTGTCGGAAGACCCGGCCCTGTTACACCCTGGGGCAAGCCCGCTCTCGGTCTCAAGACAAGAGATGCCCACAAGGCTTCCGATAAGTTCATTGTCAAGAGAAGAAACGGTAAGTAATAAACTCATAGGATTCATAATGGTATGCGCAGGGCATACGCTCTGTGCATAGCCTCATACAGATCCGTACAGCGGATCGTATCAAGAAATAACGGAGGAAGAAAACCCATGAGCAGAAGTATAAAGAAGGGACCTTATGTGCAGGAAGCTCTTTACAAGAGAGTTCTTGCAATGAATGAGGCAGGAGAGAAGAAGGTTCTCAAGACCTGGAGCAGAGCCTCTACGATCTTCCCTGATTTCGTAGGTCATACATTTGCCGTACATGACGGCAGAAAGCATGTTCCCGTATATGTGACTGAGGATATGGTTGGTCACAAGCTGGGCGAATTTGCACCTACAAGAACATATAAGGGCCATGCAGGCTCCAAGACATCCAATAACGGAAAGTAAGGAGAGAAAACCAAATGGAAGCAAGAGCAACACTTAAAAATGCTCGTATAGCCCCCAGAAAGGTTAAGATCGTTCTCGACCTTATAAGAGGCAAGGATGTCGAGACCGCAAAGGCTATACTCAAATATACACCCAAGGCTGCGTGCGAGTATCTTATAAAGCTCCTCGATTCCGCAGTTGCGAACGCAGAGAACAACCTGGGGCTCGACAAGAGCAGCCTGGTAGTTTCCGAGTGCTATGTTTGCCCCGGACCTATCCTTAAGAGGATCATGCCCAGAGCACAGGGCAGAGCGTTC
>CAMHMM010000208.1 GCA_946186215.1 uncultured Ruminococcus sp.
TTCCGCCTTGAAACAGGCAGGACACATCAGATAAGGGTACACACTGCATATATAGGTCATCCCGTTCTGGGCGATGATGTATATGGCCGCCCCTACAAAGGAATAGAGGGGCAGTGCCTTCATGCCTACAGGATAGGCTTTATCCATCCCGTAACAGGCGAATATCTGGAGTGGTCAACGGAGCTTCCCCAGTATTTTTCAAGGATACTCGACGAGCTGCGCCGATAGGCGTACAGGACATAAAAGAAATCATATATGAAAGACATATAAGATCTGTTCGGATCTTACTGCAAAGAGATATTATGGAATTGATTTTTATTTGCTGGCAGTTACATCATATATCATGTATGCTGTACTTGCATTTCAGACAGACAAGAAAAACAAGGAATTTATCGCTTTTCTTTCGGATAATTACAGCGCTGTCATGTCGGGCGCAGGCGCGGAATACAACGGGCATTATTACACTGCCGACACACAGCTTACACGGCACAGGATGTGTATATCCTATCTTGTAATGACGAGCTCACGGCTCACATGGTTCGTTCCCGCTGATGATCCCGGTTCAAATTCCACGCTTTGCCTGCTGATAACTCTTTTCGGCGGCTGGTGGGGCATTCCCTGGGGGCCTATAAAGTCGATAGAGACCTTTACGGAAAATGCGGGCACAAAAAATGTCATCACCGTTTCCGACCTGATATTTACACTGCGCAGCGGTGCTGCGGGATGATAGTATGAAATTCAGAAAATATACTCACAAGGATCACAACGAAACACTCATTTTATTTATAGAGGCGTTTGCGAAATATCCCGTCTATACGGCCGCACGAAGCTTTTTTCAGACGAAAGCGGACTATATGCGCTTTGTGCGTTTTATCATAGACACATTTCTCAGAGTGCAGCAGAAATACAACACCATCCTTCTTGCAGAGGAGGATGGAAAGATAATTTCAGCTGCCATCCTTGCTTCACCTCACGACGAGTCTCCGAAAAAATATGATTTTTTCCTTTCTGCGGGGCTCAGCACCTATCTTCCCACAAGCATCGGGAATATTCTGGGCTTTCGTGATATGATAATAAGCTGTGAGGACTATCTCTACACCCTTGAAAAGGATGAACACTGGCAGCTGTATATGTTTGCCGTGAAAAAAGAATATCAGGGAAAGGGCGCAGGAACATATTTCATGAACAAATGCGTTATCCCATATGTTAAGGCACACAGCGGAAAATATCTGTCCCTTACCACAAACACAAAGAAGAATGTGGATTTTTACAGGGACTGCGGATTTGATGTTCTTCTCAGGGATGATATATACTACAATAATCAGGTCATAAACAACTGGTGCATAGGTAAAGATCTCTGAGATACGGATAGGTTTGTTGTATTTGGAATATTTAGAAAAACTTGACAAAATGAGGGCTGATCCCTCAAAGCTGCTGTTTTTTTCGGATATGGACGGTACGCTGCTCAAAAGCGACAAAACACTTTCCGAAAGAAATATGGATGCCATAATGAGGCTGCGCGATGCGGGCGGACAGTTCATAATCGCCACAGGCCGCGTGATACAGGCTACAAGGCATTATTTTGATCCTATGGGGCTCAGGATACCCTGCATACTCTGCAACGGCGGTATGATATACGATTGTGCGCAGAATAAGGTGGTATGGTCAAAATCACTTGACAAACACCTGGCATCGGCTCATATAGCAAGGCTCATTGAGCGTTTTCCCGATGTGTGTGCGGAGATCTGTACGCCACAGGGGATATATGATATCAACATTAACGATATAGAATACAGCCACTGGAAGCTTGCGGGATTTACCGCAGAGATAGTGGATTCTGCTGATGATATACCCGCCGGTGAAGAATGGTCAAAGGTGCTTTTTGCCATGGAAGAAGGGCGAATCCCTGAATTTGCGCAGTACTGCAGGGAGCTCGAGGATGCTGATAAATGTGAATTCATCACATCAGGACGGATATTTCACGAGATGCTTCCGAAAAACTGTTCAAAGGGAGAGGCAATGCTCAGATTCATAGAGCATTACGGACTGCATGACCGTATGACTGCTGCAATGGGCGACTATGACAATGATATAGAAATGCTCAGAAATGCTGATCTTGCTGCCTGCCCGTCAAGTGCGCAGGAATGTGTGAAGGATGTATGCGACATTGTTACCGGAAGCGATTCGGAAAATGACAGTGTGGCGGATGTCATAGATATGATACTGCGCTGACCTGTGCCCAACAAAGCAACTTACAACAAGTTTTGAGCAAATTGTAATTTGAAATCTGCCAGTATAAGATGTAAAATAAAAACAAAAGCCATAGCTTTTGATGAAACCCCTATAAGAAGAAAGGAAGCTGAACATGGACGAACTTACACGCAGACAGTTGCAGATAACCGCTTGCAAGGTACGCATGGGAATAATCGAGGGCGTTTACAACGCTAAATCGGGACATCCCGGCGGATCCCTTTCTATAGCAGATGTTATCACATATCTGTATTTCAAACAGATGAATGTTGATCCCGCAGATCCCAAGAAGGCTGATCGTGACAGACTGGTGCTGTCCAAGGGACACACTGCACCCGCACTTTATTCCGTACTTGCTCAGAAGGGTTATTTCCCTGTTGATGAGCTCAAGACTCTTCGTCACATCGGATCAAGGCTCCAGGGACATCCCGATATGAAGTATATCCCCGGTGTTGATATGTCCACAGGTTCTCTCGGCCAGGGCATTTCCGCAGCCTGCGGCATGGCTCTTGCCGGCAAGAAGACTGGTGCATCCTACAGGGTATATGCTATCCTCGGCGACGGCGAGCTTGAGGAGGGACAGGTTTGGGAAGCTTCAATGTTTGCGGCTCATTACAAGCTTGATAATCTCATCTCCATTGTTGATAACAACGGCCTCCAGATCGACGGAAAGATCACGGATGTCTGCTCGCCCATGCCCATCACGGATAAATTTGCAGCATTCGGCTGGCATGTGATCACTATTGATGCACATGATTTTGACAGCATCGAAAAGGCATTCAATGAGGCTGTTTCTGTAAAGGATAAGCCCGTTGTGATCGTTCAGACCAGCACAAAGGGCAAGGGTGTTTCCTTTATGGAAAATCAGGTAGGCTGGCATGGCACAGCTCCCAATGCAGAGCAGTACGAACAGGCAATGAACGAGCTTTCCGCAAAGCTTGCAGAACTGGAGGGTTAAGAGATGGCAATCGTTAAAAAGGCAACAAGAGAAAGCTACGGAGAGGCTCTTGCAGCCCTCAGTGCAGAATATCCCGATCTTTTCGTACTTGATGCGGATCTCGCAGCAGCTACAAAGACCGGTATATTCAAAAAGGCATGTCCTGAGAGATTCATCGACTGCGGTATCGCAGAAGCTAATATGATGGGTATCGCAGCAGGTATCGCTGCAGCAGGAAGAAAGGTATTTGCAAGCTCATTTGCTATGTTTGCAGCAGGAAGAGCATTCGAGATCGTCAGAAACTCCATCGGTTATCCCCACCTCAATGTTAAGATCGGTGCTACCCATGCGGGTATTTCCGTAGGCGAGGACGGAGCTACACATCAGTGCAACGAGGATATCGCTCTTATGAGAACTATCCCCGGGATGACCATAATCAACCCTGCGGATGATGTTGAGGCAAAGGCAGCAGTAAAGGCAGCTCTTGATCATGAAGGCCCCGTTTATATGCGCTTTGGCAGACTGGCAGTTCCCGTATTCAATGATCCTGATACATATAAGTTCGAGCTCGGAAAGGGTATCGAGCTCAGAAGCGGCAGTGATGTTGCCATCATCGCAACAGGCCTTATGGTAAACGAGGCTCTTTCGGCAGCTGAGACACTTGCTGCAGAGGGCATCAATGCAAGAGTGATCAATATCCATACGATAAAGCCCATCGACAAGGATATAATCATAAAGGCAGCAAAGGAAACAGGCCTTATCATCACTGCTGAGGAACACAGCATCATCGGCGGTCTCGGCGGAGCAGTTGCTGAAACTGTTTCGGAGGAATGCCCCGTTCCCGTTATCAGGATCGGTGTCAACGATGTATTCGGTCATTCAGGTCCTGCGGCTGATCTTCTGAAGGAATTCGGACTCTCCGCTGAAAATATTGCAGAGAAGACAAGAGAAGCTGTTAAGAGATTCAAGTAAGATCCGGTCTTTTCAGATGAGAATAAAATAAGCGATACTGCGGCGCGGCTATATCTGCGGCACTATGGCGGGTATAGCCCGTACCGCCGCGTGTGCAGC
>CAMHMM010000209.1 GCA_946186215.1 uncultured Ruminococcus sp.
GAAGATTTTTTATATATTCCTCAAAAGGATCCTTTTTGATATCATCCATATGACTGTTTTCCTTCTAATCTGACTACCACATACAAACACATCTTATTTGATACATTTACTCCGTCTTCTTCTCAGAATCCTTTATTCTGTAATAGTCTTCAGCGTCCACACCGATTTCGATATAGTCCTTTACTTTTTCTTGTCCAGGCAAACTACAGTCTCCACATGAGCTGTTCCTGCGTAGAGGTCTACACCAGATATTTTCTGCATCTCATAGCCGTTTTCTGTGAGATATTTTATATCCCTTGCGGCTGTCTGAGGATTGCAGGATACCATAACTATCCGTTTCGGTGCCATCTTCACCATAGATGAAAGAGTGAGCTCGTCGCAGCCCTTCCGGGGCGGATCGGTTATTATCACATCGGGATGCTTACCGCGTTTAGCATAATCCTGTGCTGCCTTTGCTGCATCCGCACAGGTGAACACTGCATTTTCTATCCCGTTGATACGGGCATTTTCCTTTGCGTTATCCACAGCCTGCGGCACTATCTCCACGCCTGTCACGCTTTTTGCCTGCCGCGCCATGAAAAGGCCTATCGTTCCTGTGCCGCAGTAAAGGTCAAGAAGCTCTGTCCCTGCGGCATCGGCATATTCAGCTGCCTTTTCGTAGAGCCTTTCCGCCTGTGCGGTATTTACCTGGTAAAATGAGTGGGGAGAGAGCCTTATCCTGTTTTCGCACATGATATCCTCGATATGATCCTTCCCGCCCAGTGTGATGCACTCTTTTCCCAGTATCACATTTGTCCTGTCGGGGTTGATATTGAGCACCACCGAGCGGATATCGGGAAAGCGCTGCATTATCTCCTTTGCAAGTCTGTCAAGCGCCTTGTGCCTTCCTGTGGCCACGATACAGACCATGATCTCCTTAGTGTGGTGACCCTGTCTTATGTAGATATGCCGCAGGAGCCCCTTTCCGCTTTCCTCATTATAAACGGACAGATGATTTTCCATGAATGATCCGGTGCAGAATGCGGTTATTTCCGAAAATATCTTCGGCTGCAAAAGGCAGTCGTCACATTCGATGACTCTGTGGCTGTGTGCGGAGAAAAAGCCGCAGAATATCCGACCGTCCTTTTGTGCAAGGGGATACTGAGCCTTGTTGCGGTATCTGTCGGTATCCTCACATCCGATGAACACATCAAACGGTATCTGTTCAAATCCTCCCACGCGCCTGAATGCATCCTGTATTCCTTTGAGCTTGATGCGCTTTTCCGCCTCGTATGAGATATGCCTGAATGTGCAGCCGCCGCATTTTTTATATACATCGCAGCCTCTGTCATATCTGTCGGGGGAGGGGGTGATCACCGAGGAGATTATCCCGTAGCAGTAGCTTCTGCACACCTTGACTATCCTGCAAAGTATCGTATCGCCGATCGCAGTCATCGGCACAAAGACAGCCATATCCTCATATCTTCCCACGCCGCTGCCCAGTGAATTCACATCGGTAATTTCAAGCTGTATCTCGTCATTCTTTTTAAGCATATCTTACTCCGTATCAAAAAACGGGAACAATGGATATATGTTCCCGTTTTGCATCTATTTACTGCTTGCGTTTATGTTATGTGTGTCTTAGTCGAGTCTTGAACCGCACTTTGCACAGAATGAATCGTCAAAGGCGTTCCTGCAGCCGCAGTACTTGCAGACCTTAGCCTTTTTGCCTGCTTCCTCTGCTGCCTTCAGGTCGGATTTAAGAAGAGAGATCTGCCCGATGAGTTCTTTCATTCTGCCTGTTTCATCCGAGCCGTTTTCGTGCATTTCGTAGCACAGCTTTCCGAGCTCGCGGTATTTACCGCTTATCTTGGCTTCTATGCTCGTTCTTTCCGCAAAGGATTTTGACACATTGAAAAGATCCTCTGCCTTCTGTCCGACAAAGCCTGCAAAATCCCTGGTTGTGTCCACGAATCTGTTTATATCAGCCATAATGACCTCCATATCAATAATACATAATTACGGGTGTTCCTCTTTCGACCATGTCATACAGCTGCTTTACTTCAGCATATTTCATGTTGATACAGCCGTGAGAGCCGTTGTTGATGTATGTATTCCCGCCGTAAGCGCCGCGGCTCAGGTCGTGAAGGCCGATGCCCTCGAAGCTCAGTCGCATGAAGTATGCACACTTTGCACGGTAGGAATTGTCGGGAGCGACCATCGTGTAGTTGGTGCTCTTGGTGTAAACGCTGTAAATGCCGCCGGGTGTCTTTCTGCTGGGATCGGTGGCCTTACCGGAAACGATGTTGAGCGTCTCGAATTTGAGCTCGCCCTCCTGATAGTACCACAGGTGTTGTGCGGAAAGATCGATCTCGATATATGTGTTGCCTATATCGCCGTCTGCCGAGCGGCCGGGAGCAAAGCCCTCGTAGGTGTAGCCTGTATCAAGCTGGACATATACGGGATCTATCGTGATGCTCTTGCCTTCCTCGATATGCTCCATGAGCTTGTCAACAGTCTTTTCCTGATCTATCCACCAACCGTACTGGCCTGTGGAGTATCTGCCCTGAGAGATCTGCATAGGACCTCTTTCGGTGGTGTTGAAGTTTCTTGTGGTCATGAAGGTATCATACTTCTGGGCAAGCTGATCAACGAAGGCCTCTGCTTTTTTGCGGTCTACCTCGCCGTTTGCCTTTGTCCAGTTGTATACCTCGCGGCCTGTGAGATATTCCTGTGTGTAGTCAAAGTCATAGGTGATGACAAAATCGAAATTATCCTTTATGGTGTTGAGCTGCGGAAGAAGATCTTTTTCCGTCACTCTGGGGTTTGAATAGAGATCGGCATCGGAAATATCTATCTTGAACTGTCCCTTTCCGATACAGCCCTCCACATAGTCCACGAGCTTGTCGATATCCACATCATCGCCGTATACCTCGGGAACGATGTAGTAACCGCTGTCGCCGTATTCGATATGTGCATCCGTTGTCTGGAAGGTGCTCCATGTGGTGCGGCGCAGCTGTCTTTCAAAATGATCCTTGTCAAACGAGTAATCAGTTTCAAGCTCATACTCGGATGTGTTGAAGAATGAAAGGAACCACTTTGAATGATCCTGCTTGTTGTATATCTCCTTGATGGCCGCAGAAACATCCACGCTGTAGCCGTATTCCGCAAGGTCTATGGTGACCACATTGCCGCTTCTTGTGGATATCGTCACCTTGGGAGCGGTGTATTTGTCCTTAAGAAGATTTATCGCCTGTATGGTGGTCATTCCGCTGACATCCTCATCATCTATGTAGGTGTTTTTGAGGAATGTTCCCATTGAAGACGACCAGCCTGCGAGATAGCCTGCGCCGAGGAGCACGACCAGTGCGACTACCGCGATAACTGCAGGAGCTGCAGATGATTTCTTCTTTCTGCGCTTTTTCCCTGCCGGAGCAGTGCGCCTTCTGTCATCATTGTCGCGGCTGTAGCCTGAGCTTCGTGAGGAGCTGTGGCTGCCCTGAGACGGATTCCTGTTTCCCTGGGATGAGCTTCTGCGCGGTGCGCTGTCCTGTGAACGGTTTCGCTTCTGCGCGATCGCTCTTGATATCTCGGCAGAGGTGGAGCTGTCAAATGAAAAATCGTCGGCTTTTTTTCTGGGCTCGCTCATATATTAAATTATTCTCCAATCCATTGAACAATATGAGGGAAGCACTGAATAAAGCGCAAACATTTCTTTTGGGATGCTGTTTTCCGTGTGCCTTCCGCGACGAAGCGGAGAAGACATATTTATTCAGTATTTCCTGAGTATACATATCCACAATGATTATAGCATATTGCCGACGATTAGTCAACCGCATATTTTACACAAATTTCATACTCTGCTGAACCTCCATTTATACTATTCTTCTCTTCATTTACAAAAGCACATGAAAAGCTCTAAACTGTTACCTGCATTTCCTCTGTATACCGGTTCGGCGGTACGCTCATGATCGGGGAAAGACATCATCCGCCGAAAATAACGAACCTTACAGCATCAACGAGCCAGTGAGATGTGATCGCCGTGACTGTATCACGCTTTCTCTGCATGAGCGAGAAGGGTATGCCGAATACTATACCAGAAATGATACAGCCCGGGATATCCATCGTATGAGACAGTGCATGCGGCATTACCATCATGAAATACATGGTGAAGCGCTGGAATTTTGACATTTTCTCATCGGAAAAATGCAGGCAGTAGGCCATAAATACCGCACGACAGGCTGTTTCCTCGAATATGCCCGGTTCAAGTGCCATG
>CAMHMM010000210.1 GCA_946186215.1 uncultured Ruminococcus sp.
GCTCGTACCCACAAGCAGTGCGCCTATAAGCCCGGGCGCATATGTCACGGCGATGCCGTCAAGGTCGGAAAGTGTCACTCCCGCGCCCGAAAGTGCCTCATCGACAGTGGTGCGGATATTTTCACAGTGCCGCCTTGATGCGATCTCAGGCACAACTCCGCCGTATTTTTTATGCTCCTCCACCTGTGAATACACCACATTTGAAAGGATCGTTCTTCCGTCTGATGATACAGCAGCGGCTGTTTCATCACACGATGATTCTATTCCGAGAATTAACTTTGCCATCTGATTCTCCGTATAAACGGCTGAGCCGTATTATTTCTGCGGATGCGGATATCTGGTCATCCACACGCGCATCTGGTTTTCTCCCCTGTTGCACCACGCATAATATGGTATCGCCTTAGCCTTTACCGCAGATACAGCTGGCTCATCAAAGGAATAAAGCTCCTCATTGTCCGCTGTGCGGTATGCATCGGCAATAAGCGTGTCTGTACCGAGGTCTGTTTCTTCGCCGATCTTAGCGGCCGCAGCGGTATCCACTGCGAGTCCCACTACATCGCCTTCATTATCGGCACCCTCAAAGCAGTACACCAGAGGCCCCTTTGTAAGAGCGGCCATCCCCGCAATGGACGGAACACGAACAGAGGGGTAATTCCAGCGGGGCAGCCCGTCAAGTGAAAGGCCGATCCTGTCGCCGTCATTTATGGTGATGTATACATATCCGTTTTCGGGTGTGACGCTTTCTTCCCTGCCGTTTACTGTAACCGTAAACGAACGGCTCCATGAAGGGATGCGCAGGGCAAGTCTTCCGCCCTTTACTGCATTTATATTTATATCCATATCATAGGGATAACCTGTGGATATATCAAGCTCGCAGCCGTTTTCAAAGCGCACTTTTCCCGCGGCGTATATCTCGATGAATGCCGTATCGGTATTTTCGGAAAATGCATACTGACCGAAGGACATTATCGTTCTTGCAAGATTGGGCGGGCAGCAGGCGCAGGCATACCAGCTGGGGCGCTGCGGGACAGTGTGTCTGTGAGTGGGAGCCTTTCCGGATATTCCCGGCAGGGATTCAAGGGGATTTACATAGAAAAAGCGCTTTCCGTCCAGCTGCATCCCCGCAAGGGCTGTGTTGTAGAACGCTCTTTCTGCGGCATCTGCAAATTTTGAGTCACATTCAAGCTCATTCATGGCAGCCGCATAGAACATCAGTCCCAGTGAGGCACAGGTCTCGCAGTATGCGGTATCGTTGGGCAGATCGTAGTCTACGGTAAATGCTTCTCCGTGGACGCTCGAACCAATACCTCCCGTAATGTACATCCTGCGCTTTGTGATGCTCTCCCACAGCCTGTCTGCAGCAGCTTTCAGCTGTGCATCATCCGTAAGGGATGCCATATCAGCCATTGCAGTGTAGAGATAGACCGCACGGACAGCGTGGCCAGCAGCATTTTCAAGCTCGCGCACAGGCTTGTCGCTCTGCATATATTCAAGATCGACAGGGTTATTGCCCCATACCGTCCAGTCGCGGGCTTCCTTTTCCCTTGCATAGAAGTCCCTGTCCACGCCTCGTACATCTATAAAATGCGCTGCAAGCTCCCTTGCCTTTTCATTGCCGGTGCAGCGGTACATTTTCAGAAGTGCCAGCTCTATCTCGGGGTGTCCCGGATATCCGCCGTGCTTTCCGGTCACAAAATAATCGTAGATATGCTCCATATTGCGGATCATTACATCAAGGAGCTTTCTCTTGCCTGTGGCTTCATAATACGCACAGGCGGCCTCGATCATATGCCCAGAGCAATAGAGCTCATGTCCCTCGAGCAGGTTGGTAAAGCGTTTTTCCCTGTCCTTTACCGTGAAATAGGTGTTGAGATAACCGTCCTTGTCCTGCGCCTGTTCAATGATATCCACAAGCTCATCCACACGGCGTTCAAGCTCCTCGTCCCTGTATACCGCCAGAGAATACGCCGCAGCCTCTATCCACTTGGCCGCATCGCTGTCCTGAAAGACCATGCCGTAAAAGCCGTCTCCGGTGTCCTCTCCGCGCAAAGCCTTGCCTGCGTTTATGAAATTCTGCACGACATGGCTCTTTTCCGTGTTGCCAGCCCTGTCCCACAATACATCATACTGATAGGGAATGACAGTATCCCGCACCAGTTCCTGATATTTCTTTATAAAGTCCTCGGGAGCGTATCTTTCAAACCTTAGTCTGTGCTTTTTCTTCATTGTGTTCACCCTTGCTGTTCAAGCCTGTAGCCTATCCCGCGCATCGTTTTTATCTGCACTGCCGAACCGAGAAAGCTCAGCTTCTTTCTGAGAAATGATATATATACCTCGACATTGTTATCCTCTGCGCCCGACTCATAGCCCCATATCTTTGTTATGAGCATATCCTTGCTCAGCGCATTGCCCTGATTGATCATCAGCATCTCCATTATGGAGTATTCCTTTAACCCAAGCTTAATCGAAGAGCCGCCGCAGGAAAGTTCAAAGGAGGCAGTGTCGAGCCGCAGATCGCCGCAGGTGAGCTCATCGGAGGCAACGATTCCCGCAGTGCTCCTGCGCCCGAGCGCACGGACACGGGCAAGCAGCTCCTCTGTGACAAAGGGCTTTGTAAGGTAATCATCCGCACCTTTGTCGAGCCCCTTTACCTTGTCTGTGACCGCACTTTTGGCAGTGAGCATCATCGTAGGCGTTTCTATTCCCTCGCGGCGCATATTCTCTATAACGGAAAAGCCGTCCATGCCCGGGAGCATCACATCGAGTATCACCACATCATATATGCCGCTCAGGGCATTGTCAAGACCATCCGTACCGTTGTAGGAAACATCGGTGATGATCTTCTCCTTTTCAAGCAGCACCTTTATGGCATCAGCAAGATTCTTTTCGTCCTCGACTACAAGAACACGCATGATATCACCTCATAAAGTCAGTATGTTTTCAGATCGGGCAGCTCGTCAAGGGTGAGCACCCTTTCGTGATTATATGCCTTTGTGAGAAGCTCAGGCGTGGTATATTCATCATTTATGACAACGCCCATCTTCATCGTGAAAGGATCGCTCCATGTGCCCCAGAAAAGCCATCTTGCGTTGTCACGCATCACCTTGTCGGGATCCATCACGCAGCCGTTTTCCGTAAGAGCGATAAGCTTTGTTTCGGTGCCGTAATTCACGGTCATATCCGTAAATCTGCCGCTCTGGGACGAATCCACAAGCTTTCCCGCATAGATATCCCAACCGTTGATATCCACCGTTTCGTCGCCGGGATACCACTCAGGTGACTGGCCGTTCCACACCCAGATAAGATTGGTCAGGCCATGCTCGTTGGTCATCTTGTCGTACATCACATTCCAGAGCTTTTTGTAGCTTTCAGACTCGCAGTCGCCCCACCAGAACCAGCCGCCGCTTGCCTCGTGCAAAGGTCTCCACAGCACGGGTACGCCCGCATCACGAAGCCTTGCAAGCTCATTTGCCATATTGTCGATATCGTCCATCAGCAGCTGATAGCCCTTTTCATCCTCGCCGTTCATTATCTTGTCAAGCTCTATCTTCGAGCCTTCCTTGTAGAACGAACCGTACCATGGGTTGGCGGCGTTGTTCATCGCATATTCCCCGGGGGATGTCCAGTGCCAGCAAAGCTGAACTATACCGCCTGCGTTGGTGTACCAGTCGTAGGCATATTCAACCGTGCGCGAATCCGTGCCGTGCTCCTTGCTGCCCAGTGAATAGCCCGAAACATCAAGTCCAAGTACCGCAAAGGATTTACCGGTTTTAGCGGTGATCTTTGTAAATTCGCTGGATTCTCTCCCCTTTTCGGCATACTGCCCCGCAAGGGAATATTTTCCGTAGATATCGCAAAGAAACCTGTAAAGGCTCTGTGTCCTTTCATCCGCATTGGGATTGGAAAGGGGCTTTGTCACCTTGTATACATCTTCGGTAACGGGGTGCTCTGCATTGGTTATGATCAGTGCATCATAGTCCACATAGCCCCATTCGGGCGAAACGGATATCGTGTGAGATCCCTTGTCCATATAGATATTGTAAAGCCTTGAATCGGCAAAGGCCATGCCAGTAACGGGATTGAGGATATCTCCCACCTTCATCCCGTCGATGAGGACACTGTTCACTCTGTCATCGGAGCTGCCCGTGGTGAGAAAATCAAGATCGTAAAAGCCTGTATATTCCGCATCAAAGGTAAGTGTAAGGCTGTCGCCCTCCACATTCACGCCCGAAACATATTTATCGCCTGATGCGCC
>CAMHMM010000211.1 GCA_946186215.1 uncultured Ruminococcus sp.
TCCTAACTAAAATATTAATTGATTTTTATTAAATGATTAAATTTAATAAAAATTTATAATATACACATATATCGTCATATAATTTGTGATATAATGAAGATACCCGCAGGGAATTTGTATAAATGGAGGGATCCATAATGAAGAAAAAGGTCACATTGATAATTTCCATGGTAACATCTGTGCTGCTTATGATGCTTTTCGGGGCTCAGGTGTCCGCCAAAAGCAATTATAATCTGAAGGCAGCGGAAAAGACGGCAAATTCTGTCACTATTACATGGTCGGCGCAGAAGGGCGCTGATGTATACAGAGTTTATCTCTACAACGGCAAAAAGGGCAAATTTGTGGAATACAAGGTCGTTTCGGATACAAAGTGCCGCATAACAGACCTCTCTCCCTCCAAGTCCTACAAGGTAAAGGTAAGGTCGCTTGAAAAGGACGGCGGCAGATACACCAAGATCAGCGAGTCGGGTGTAGTTACAATAAAGACCGCTTCAAAAAATCAGGTCAGCAACAAGCCTTCCGGCGTGACTGCGGATATCTCAAAGCTTATCACATGGGACTTTACATGGGAAGGCTATGCCAATGAGGACATCGCTAACAGCGAGATAAAGAAGTATCTCGACAGGTTCACCAACGCAGGCTACACTGTAGATGATTACAACTACGGCACAAGAAATTACCACCTTTACAATATCTCACTCAATGGTGCGAAAGTTGGTGTTGCCCATGCGGAAAAGACTGAGTACTATGATTCAGCACTCAGAGCAAACAAATGGAGACTCCATGTCTATTTCAGAAGAGGTTCGGGCGAGGCAGTTGTTCCTGAACATAAAAGTGAGCCCTCAACACCTGTTTCAAAGCTCCTCACTTGGGACTACACATGGGCTGAATACGGCAGCGAGGATATGTGCGACAGCGGTATAAAGACATATCTTGACAAGTTCAGGAATGCGGGCTACACCGTTGATGATTACAACCAGGGTACAAGGTATTATCAGCATTACACCATTTCCTATGACGGGCGTGTCGTGGGTACGGTCTATGCGGATAAGAGTGAGTACTACAACATAAATGTAGATGCCTACAACTGGAAGGTGCATCTGTATTTCAAAAAGTCCGTTTTATGACAGACAGGATCGACGGTTTATTAAAAAATTTCCGTCCGGCTTTTTACAAGTCGGACGGTTTTTTGGGAGAGATCATAATGAAAGATATACACAAAAAAAGAGCAGCGGCAGCGCTGGCGCTGATACTTCTCTGCGGCTGCGGGGCAAAGACGGAAGCTCCCGCGCAGACTGCGGCAGTGACCTCGGAAGCGAGCGATACAACGATACAGCAGATAACAGAAGAAGTCACATCTTCTCAGGCAGATGAGGAGACACAGGCGACAGATGAAGCTTCCGGAACGGATGCTGCGGAGTATCTCAGCGAGGATATCGACCAGACTACAGGCTACAAATATGCTTACAAGGAAAAGCTGACAGAGCTGCTCGGGGAAATACGGGATGAGGAAGAAGAATCCCTTGCTATGGCTATGTTTTCCGTGTACGATGCAGGCGGTGACGAAACACCGGAGCTTTTCGTTTCCAGAGCCGAATACCGTACCGCTCTTGTGGATGTATATACCTGCATAGATGACGAGGCAGTGTATGTGGGAGAACTGGGCTCATACGGCACGGTTGATTATATGACGGAAAAAAAGGCGTTTGACAACTGTTTTGGCAACATGGGCAGCATTATTTCTGTCTATGTGGATTTTGACGGGGAAAAGCTCAACAATGGCATATGCATAGAAAGCTATGAGGACTATAACTACGAAGACGAAGAAAATGAGACCATTATTCAGAAATTCTACATCAACGGCGAGGAGACTACAGAGGAGGAATACTATAAAGCCAACGATGAAAATTTCGGCGGCCCCTATGTGATCCTCGGCAGGGATTTCTATTTGAATGAATATGGCATTTCGGCTGTATTTGAGGAACACGGTGAGGACAAGGCCATCGACGAGATGGTGCTGAGCTGTCCCGAGGACTACAACAGACCTGTGAGCATGGCAACTGAGGATATCACGGGCGACGGCGGCAGGGATCTTGTATTTTTCAATGGCCACCAGTACGCACTGTATTACTATGACGAAAGCATGAAATTTGTGGGGTATTCACCTACCTACGGTTATGAGCCCTACAAGACCTTTGATATAAGCGGTCTTGATTTTGATACCGAATATATCCCCGATGAATATATACTGACCTACAACACCGAAACCCATGAGGTGGTCTGCCGCGTGGTCTCACAGAACGAGAGAATATATGTTTCGACGATAGAAAACGGTGTTCTTGTGCCTCAGACGATCTACACTACCATAAAGCTCAAGGATGACAGCTTTGTATATGCGATAAACGACAGGCAGGTGGACAAGGAGGAATTTGACAGCAATGTTCAGAAATATTTCTCTGATGGATTCAAGACAGTGCAGTTCGATGCTCTTGCAGTAGGCTGATATGGTAAAGGTAACACTTATAGGCACATCGGGGCTTCTGCCCGTCCCCGACAGGGCGCTTTCTGCGGCGCTTCTTGAATGCGGCGGACATTCCGTGCTTTTCGACTGCGGCGAGGGAACACAGACTGCCGCACGCAGGACAGGATGCTCACTGATGAAAACGGATATCATCGCCCTTACTCATTATCACGGTGACCATATATTCGGGCTGCCGGGGCTGATGCAGACAATGTTCAGCATGGAAAGGTCAAAGCCGCTGTATATCACAGGCCCGGAAGGGCTCAGGAATGTAATGCGCCCGATGCTGGAGCTTACAGGAGAACTGCCGTTTGATGTGATACCCGTTGAGATAAACGGCGGACTGCGCCCTGCGGATATAATAAAGGGCTTCCCGCCGGAGGCGAGGATCACACCGTTTGAAACAAAGCACAGAGTAAAAAGCTGCGGATATGTATTTACCCTTGACAGGGCAGGCAGATTTGATCCGCAGTCGGCGAAGAGCCTCGGTATACCAATGGAGCTGTGGGGACGGCTCCAGCGCGGCGAGACCGTTGAGGCAGACGGCAGGCGCTTTTCTCCCGAACAGGTGACAGGCAAAGCACGGCGGGGGATAAAAATAGTTTTTACAGGCGATACTGCGCCGTGTGATTCTCTTACAGATGCGGCGCAGGATGCCGATCTTCTCATTGCCGATGCCACCTATGCCGAGGACGAGCATCTTCCTCTTGCATCAGAGCGCGGGCATATGACCTTTTCACAGGCGGCGCAGTGTGCCGCTCAGGCGGGGGTAAGGGAACTGTGGCTCACCCATTATTCCCAGAGGATAAAGGAGCCTGAGATGTATATTCCTGTTGTAAGGAATATATTCCCGGGAACGGTCTGCGGCAGGGACGGTATGTGCAGAGTCATAAATTTCGGGGAATGATGAACAGATGTAATGTGCCTCCCAAGCTGCAGGCGGGGAGGCACATTATGAAAAAGGCGTTTCTGCTTGTCACAGAAACGCCTTTGATATTACTTGGTGAGCTTCCAGATGTTCTTTGCGTATTCATCCACCGCACGGTCTGCGGAGAATATACCGGAATTAGCGATATTTGTGAGAGACATCTTGTTCCACTTGGTCCTGTCGCCGTAGCAGGCAGATACATACTGCTGTGCGGACTGATAGGAGTCGAAGTCTGCAAGAGCCATGTAGGGATCCTTGTTTCTCAGGGCATTTGCGACCTCTTCGAAGGTGCAGCCGTTTATGCCGGCATACATCTTGTCGAGAGCCTTGCGGATGGTCTCGTTCTTCTCATAGTATTCTTCGGGACGGTAGCCCTGTGCCTTTCTTGCAAGCACCTCATCGGCATTCATACCGAAGATGAAGATGTTTCCGGGGCCTACCTGCTCTCTTATCTCAACATTAGCGCCGTCAAGAGTACCCAGTGTAAGGGCACCGTTGAGCATGAGCTTCATGTTGCCCGTACCGGAAGCCTCTGTTCCCGCGAGGGATATCTGCTCGGACACCTCAGCGGCGGGCATGAGCAGCTCGGAAAGGGATACGCAGTAATCCTCCAGGAAAAATACTGAGAGCTTGTCGTTTATCTTGGGGTTCTTTCTTATCTCCTCGCCCAGAGCCCAGATCATCTTGATGATCTGTTTTGCAAGGTAGTAGCCGGGAGCGGCCTTAGCTGCAAAGATATAGGTCTTGGGAGTGAATTCCATGTCGGGATTTTCCAGAAG
>CAMHMM010000212.1 GCA_946186215.1 uncultured Ruminococcus sp.
GACATTCTCCACGAAGGGGAGCTGTTTTTCCGCGCTTCAAGGGCTCTGAGTATATCCACCACACCCGAAAATGCGTGAATGCCCAGAAGATACAGCATCAGATAGAAATGCGGCAGATCTGTGAGTGTCAGCGTGAAAGCACCCATATCAAGAAGTATGACACCCTTGAAAAGGATGTTCTTTCCGCCCACCATGTACTGAGACATCGTCGCATAGTAAAGAAGATTGCGGCAGCCCGCTGCAATGAGCATGAAGCCGAAGATATACAATATAAGCAGATACCCATCGTCGGGAACGAGCATCATTACCATACTGCCGAGGATCATGCCAACAGCGATAAGCACATTTTTTATCCTGTTCCATCTGCTCATTACTTTATGTCACCGCTTTCCTTCATATATTCCACAAGACGGATAAAATCCTTTATCCCACTGAAACCTTTTTCATTGTAATCCACCGAGATACCTGCGATGGGATTGCCCGACCTGAATATCTTGTTTGTGACCATGCTTTTCTGAGCCAAAGCCGCAATGATGTATCTGCCCAGAAATGTATCGTCCTTTTTATCGGATGGCGCATTTTTGTATTCATCGGTGTATTTGTCCATATCGAAATATTCCACATCCTGCCCGGAAAGGCTCATTCCGAATTCGCGCCAGTCCTCAGCGGCTGAAAGCTGTCTTTTGCGGAGAATGGCCATTATGCGTTCCTTCCACGGCTCTGCCGCTTCATAATCACGGCTGCCCTTTTCATAGGACGGGTATTTCCCGAGAAAATATTTAAAGGCATATATCATCTGGCAGAACGCATTGTAATAATCGGATGGATTATCCTTGATCAGCTCATTGTAATCATCCCACGCCGGAAGATACTTGTATCTCACAAAGCTGTAATCGGGAAGATGTCCTGCTCTGCCGTGGCCTAAATTCATTATGGAGTTTTCGCTGCTCTGGTATATGCTGTTGTTGATGACACAGTTGTCAATATCATCGGGCGCTGACGGGCTGTGCCTGAATGTGACCGGTCTTACGGTTTGTGTCTCCTCATCGCCTATAAGCTCGTAAAAGTGGTAATTGGTGTTGTTTATCACAAGAGACGGGGTGCCGGCAAAATATCTGTGCGCCCATGTGTCGGCTATTATATGCATGGCAAGCCCCTCTGCCTGTATGCCCCTGTTTTTGGCAAGCCTCACGGTATATTCGGAAAGGTCACCGTCAGGGCCGCATATCAGCCTGTATTTGAACATATACTGCATCGGGCGCTTTTTTTTCTTTGCATAAAGATCATAGGGCAGAAAATGAAACGATGCCCATATGCGGGTGATATCCTGCAGCCCGAGCAGGTCGGTGCTGGCATCTGCAAGCTCGAGCGAAAGCTGTGTGGTAGCCGCCGAAAGAGGAGCCTTTATCCTGCTTAAAAATGTCCGCGAGCAGCAGTCGGTGAACTGTGAACAGAACGCCGCCTGCAGGCTTTCCTCATGAGTGTGCCCTGCGATAAATGCGGCGCAATAGGTAGCATAATAGTGAAAATCTATATTCATGCCCTGCTCACCGCCTGTTTTTCATCAGCTGTCTTGCCCGCGGCAAGCTCTTTTTCAAGCTTTCTTATCCTCTTTACACACACGATAAGCTCGATCTGTGTCACCACCGCAGTTGTATCCACCACTATGGCCACCGCCGAATCGGATATGGAAACGGGGTTGCTGATGACATCGCTGATATACATAATAAGGCTGAAAACAGTGCCTGCGACCATCACTGCGGTAAAGAACAGATATACCTTTCCCTTTTTCTTTCCCATAGCCTCCCTGCGGGCGGAAATACCCACATACAGCCTGAACAGGAGGTCAGCCAGCAGAAAAACTGCCAGCAATATTATAAAAATTGTCACTATCAGCCGCTCCTCCTGCGGTGTATAGTCTTCATCGCCTACAAGCTGCTGATATATACTGTCACTTGATATTATCAAAAAAAGCGCGAACTTTGCACAGGACCACAGGCCAAATGAAATTACTCCCGTCCCTATGGACAACAGATCAGTTCTGTACCGGCGAAGCTTCTGTTCCACACCGTCACCCTCCTGCAAGGTTTGGAAATCATGACCGACTGTGATAACACGGCCGTCTGTACAAGCAGTACAGCATTACAATAATCATTCTATCACCATTTACCTTTTTTGTCAAATATGGCAGGCTGAGCCTGCCGGTAACCTTTCTGTCTGAAATTGTTTTAAAAATTTACATTCAATCATCAAGTCAAGGCTCGGCAGACGAAAAATTATAGAAAAAATCAAAAAAATCATAGCATTTAGCATTTTGATTTTCCCAGTATTGTGCTAAAATGGTAAAACATTTAAGAAACACAATCATAAACTCATTAGAATTTCGGGAGGGATCATAATGTTTCAGTTCAGATGGCTCTGGGAAAATCTGAAGGGCTACAGGGCGAAATATATTTTTGCGCTGTTCCTTTCACTTTGCTGCAATTTTCTGTACATAATGTCACCCTATTTCCAGTCAAGGATCATAGACACATTTATCTCAAATGAGAATGCACGCGAAAATCTGGCGCTCCACAGGGATATGTTCATCGGCCTGCTGATCGCCATGGTGGGCGTGAACCTTTTCCGCACAGTGCTCCAGTATTCCTGCAATATGTACTATGAAGTGGCTTCGCAGGGAATGATCTACAAGATAAGAACTTTTCTGTTCAGAAAGATCGAAAATCAGGATATGTCATTCTATGACCGATTCCGCACAGGCGACCTTATGACAAGGCTCACAGGCGACCTCGACATGGTGCGGCACATGGTATCATGGGTAATAAAATCGACTGTGGAATCCGCCGCACTTTTCACTGCCTCGATGATCTACTTTTTCACCATCGATGTTAAGACAGCCCTTTGCCTGCTGGCCATGACACCATTTATATTCATCGTCACAAGGATACTCTCCAGACACGCAGGCCCTGCTTACAGGGAACTGCGCGAGAAAAATTCGGCGCTCAACACCGTTGCACAGGAGAATATCTCAGGCAACCGCGCGGTAAAGGCGTTTGCGAGAGAGGAATACGAAAAGGAAAAATTCCGCAAAAAGGATGAGGAATACAGAGACTGCAACATAAAGGCGGCTAATGTATGGCTCAGGTATCAGCCCGTCATCGACATCATAGCAGGCTCCCTTTCAGTAGTGCTCCTTGCCTGCGGCGGCATATTCATAATCGGTCAGGGACTTACCATGGGCGAATATGTTGCGATATCCGGGCTTCTCTGGGCGGTATGCAACCCCATGAGGAACCTCGGCAGCTATGTCAACGACTTTCACAGGTTCAATGCCTCCTCACGAAAGATCATCGAGATATACTACTCCGCTCCCATGATTGTTGACAGGGCAGAGGCGCAGGATACGGGCAGCAAGCTCAGAGGCGATATCGAATTTGAGAATGTAAGCTTTTCCATCGACGGCAAGGATATTTTAAACGACATAAGCTTCCATGTAGCACCCGGCGAAACAGTTGCGATAATGGGTTCTACCGGAAGCGGAAAGACATCGCTTGTAAACCTTATCCCGCGATTTTTCGACACCAGCTGCGGCAGGGTAAGCATTGACGGAACGGATGTGCGCCTGCACAAGCTCAATGACCTGCGAAAGAGCATAAGCATCGCCACACAGGATGTTCTCCTCTACTCCGACACCATCGACGGCAATATTGCATTCGGCGATACGCAGCTGGATGAAAAGGAGGTCGTGCGCTGTGCAAAGCTCTCCGCCGCAGATGATTTTATACGCAAGCTCCCTGACAAATATGATACGGTAGTAGGCGAAAGAGGAGTCGGGCTCTCGGGCGGACAAAAGCAGAGGATATCCCTTGCAAGGGCTCTTGCAGTACGCCCCTCCATACTTATACTCGACGACACCACATCCGCTGTGGATATGGAAACAGAGGCGTTTATCCAGAAAAGCCTCGCCGATGAGCTTGATTTTGACTGCACAAAGATCATCATCGCACAGAGGATATCCTCCGCAAGGAATGCTGACAAGATCATCATACTCGAGGACGGCCGCATAACCGAGATGGGCACCCATGAGGAGCTTGTCAACAACGGCGGCTATTACAGCGAGATATACAAGCTCCAGATGACCGATTCACAGGAAACCGGAAAGATCGCATGAACGCTTCCCACTGACAGAAAGAAGGTAAACATATGCGAAACACCTACGGCGTGG
>CAMHMM010000213.1 GCA_946186215.1 uncultured Ruminococcus sp.
GCGGGTGCGGGCGGGTTTTGGCCGGTAACACCATTGATAAACAATGACTGCCATCCGGGAAACGGTACAAAGCGCCGCAGACTGCAGCAGCACAGTCTGCGGCGCTTTGTATGTATACGGCGGTCATCACTTTCCGACTTTTCTGATATGTGCTTTGAGCTTCTTTATCGCCCAGTCATAGTGAGATGACATATTGCTGATAAAATAGCTGCCAAGGGCATTGTTTCCTGTCCATCCGAAGTGTCCTCTTGTAAACAGCTCTTCATCCGAAAGGCTTGCCGCAAGCTCCATCACATCATTATGAGATCTTTCCAGCATAGTCCTTGCATCCGCAAGTGATGTGCCGCGGTGCTTCTCCCAGAAAGCCCTGTTCATATCGCCGTAGGTCTTCCAGTTGTAAGGCGCAGGCAGGAAAGTGATATTCCCGCCGCTGCTGTTGCTCTTTACCCAGCTTAGAAGAAGCTGATGCCACTCGTAGAGATGGATGAACACATCACGCACATCCTTGTCACGCGACCAGTGCGCTTCCTTTTGATTGTCGCCTGAAAAATCGAAGGGTGTTGACATGGCCTTTTCGCTCATGCCGTCAACGGTCTGCATAAGCTTGCTGAAATTCTCCTTGGAAAGGGTGAGAAGGTCGTTTTTTGAAGTTGGTCTTGGCATAATATCCTCCTGTCGGCAATGCCGACGGCTGCCCATACTTTCATTTGTTATGGAACGGAATTTGTGGCTCGGAACTTTATGGATGTATATTATCGTCTGAATGTTCATCTGTTATAATTATACGCCATCGTTTCCAAAATTGCAAGCAACCTGATGTTGCGGTCGGTGGAGGGGTTAAACTAAAGTTCCGAATCACAAAAAATCGTTCCCCAATAAATGAAAGTACGGGTAACTGCGGGCTTTGCCCTCTAATATGTGAGTTAAGCAGTAATGAGAGTTTCGAGCCACAAAAATTCGTTCCCCAATAAATGAAAGTACGGGTAACTGCGGGCTTTGCCCTCTAATATGTGAGTTAAGCAGTAATGAGAGTTTCGAGCCACAAAAATTCGTTCCCCAATAAATGAGAGTACGGGTAGCTGTCGGCCTTGCCGACTGTATTGACAAATGTGTCGGGACATGATAATATAATAGTATCATGAGCGGCGGATGAGACTGTTGTGTGTACAGCCGGCCGCGTAAGTCATATCAGTAAAAGAGGCATGATCATGAAAAAAATGCTTTTCATATACAACCCCCATTCGGGGAAGGGCATGATAACCGGCCACCTTGCGGAGATACTGGATATCTTCACAAAGGGCGGCTATGATGTAACGGCGCACCCCACACAGGATAAGGACGATGCCTTCCTCACCGTGAAGAATACCGCATCGGATTACGACCTTGTTGTGTGCAGCGGCGGCGACGGCACCATGAACGAGACAATCAAGGGCATTATGGAAGGCGGGCATCATGTCCCCGTGGGCTCCATCCCCGCAGGCACGATGAACGACTTTGCCACGAGCCTCGGCATCCCCAAATATATGCCCGATGCGGCACGCACCATAATAAACGGCAAGCCGCGCTTTGTGGATGTCGGCGCTTTCAACCGCAGGTATTTTACTTATGTTGCGGCATTCGGCGTGTTCACGAAAGTGAGCTACTCCACAGATCAGCAGAAAAAGAATACTTTCGGCGTTATGGCCTATCTTGTTGACGCAGTCAAGGAGGCAGCGGCAGCCGACGGCCTTACCCAGAGCTATAATGTCACCATAAAGGCAAATGATAAAGAGGTCACAGGCAACTATATGTTCGGTATGGTGGCCAATTCCCTTTCGGTCGGCGGCATAAGGGAGCTGGCCGGCAATAATATCAGGATGAATGACGGCATTTTCGAGGGTATATTCATCAAAAAGCCCGCAAATCTTGCGGAGCTGCATATCACCCTCAACAGACTTATCAGAAAGGAATTCAACGCACCCTGCTTCGATTATTTCAAGGCCTCCGTGTTTGAGGTGACCTGCAACGAGACGGTTCCCTGGACAGTGGACGGAGAGTACGGCGGAGATGACCGCAAGATCAGCATCTGCAGTATGCATGATGTGATACAGATGATCGTAGGCAGCTATGCGCCGGGGCTGGGCTGATGGATACGAGCGAGATCACCATAAACTGGGGCAGCGGAGTTTTTGCAGTCCCCGACAAGGCGGCAGAGGCGCTGATGCTGGCGGATATCACTGCGCTGCGCTTTATCCTGTTCGTTTCGGCCAATAAGAGATTTCCCGCTGCGGCGGAGCTTCGCACGGATGATGAGGCTTTGGAGGATGCGGTGAATTTCTGGCTGGAGCTGGGCGTGCTCCAAAAGGCAGCCCATACGGCGGAAAAGCCTGCGGAGAAGAAGACGAAAAAAGCCGATCCGCCTGAATTCCGCACGATAACTCCCGCGCATATCGCGGAGAGCCTGAACTCCTTTCCCGAGGTGCGCAGGATATTTTCCGAGGTGGAGAATATCAAGGGAAAGCCTCTCAACCATACCGATCAGCAGACCTTGCTCTGGATACACGAATATCTGGGTATGCCCGCGGTCGCAGTGATAATGCTCTACGGCTTTGCGGTATCGCAGGGCAAAAAGAGCATGAGCTATATAGCTAAGGTGGCATCTGACTGGGCTTCCCGCGAGATAACCGATCCCGACAGCATCGAGGCTGAGATACTTTCGATGCAGAAAAAACGCGGGGAGCAGGAACAGCTAAAGACGCTCCTTGCACAGCAGGGGCTCGGCTCAAATACAGCGGATAAGACTGCGAAATGGCAGCGCATGGGCGTGGGGAAAGAGCTTCTGGCCTATGTGCTTGATTATGCAAAGCGAAAGAATAAATTTACCATCGAATATATCGACAAGACGCTTTCAAATCTGATCAGCAGCGGTGTAAAGACCGCCGAGGAAGCAGCTGAGCGGGAACGCAGCTTCAATGAAAATGCCCGCAGGCCTGCACCAAACGGCGGCAATGCGGAGCAGAGCAGCTATGAATATGATGCGGATGCACTCATGGAGCAGGCCATCGCAAGGATGATAAGCTTCGGTGACAGATCGGCTGCAGGCATCATGGACGAATAACAAACGGAGGAAAACATTATGGATTTTTCTGCAATGGATTTTGCGGTAGACGGAGACAGCATAACACAGGGCGACCAGTGGAGCAGCCATGTATATAAGGAGCTGGGTTTCCGCAGCCATACGAATGTGGCGGTGGGCAGCTCGGTGTGGTATAAGCGCACGATGGATCTGAACGGAAAGGCGATCACCACACAGGACTATGATGACAAGGACTTCGCAGGGATAAGCGGCGGCTGGGAGCCAACAGATGATGAGCACGAACTGCAGATGAGGATGAATAACTGCGCCGTTGTCCATATCCAGAGATTCCTGCGCGGAGTGAAGAACGGGGAATTCCCCGCGCCTCATGTGTTTGCCTTTGCAATGGGCACAAATGATGATGCCAACAGAATAGGAAGCGTTGAGGCCGCACTTTCCGGCAAGGATGAGAATGCCGCAGACCTTTTCACCGAGGCAGGGGCTATACGCTGGTGCATACAGTCCATCCAGCGGGAATTTCCCGAATGCCGCATTTTTGTGATGACACCGATACAGGCGGCTGATCCTGCGCACAACGAGAAGAATAGGAAGGTATGCGAGACTATCAGAGCCGTGGCAGAGGGCTTGTCCGTTCAGGTGATAGATGCCTACACCGGCTGCGGTATCTGCGAGAAATTCGAGAACATCGGCGGCGAGGGACGCTATCTGCGTGACGGGCTCCATCCTATGGAGAACGGACAGGCGCGTGAGGGCGCATTCGCGGCTGCGCAGATAAGAACGAAGATGTATTGATAAATTTGTGTCTTCCCTGCCTTGGTCGGGGAAGACACTTTTGATTCTTATATAAAAACAGCTCTTCTCCCGATAAGGCGGGGAAGAGCTGAAATATTTTGACCAAATGGCTGATCGCAGGCAAACAAAAAGACCGCCGATATCCTCGGCGGCCCTGGCGCGGATTGAGAGATTTGAACTCTCGCGCCGGTTTCCCGACCTACTCCCTTAGCAGGGGAGCCCCTTCACCACTTGGGTAAATCCGCAAACCGACGAGCGAGAAACTCACCGATAAAAAAATTGGCGGAGAGGGTGGGATTCGAACCCACGTGACCGTTAAGTCAAACGGTTTTCAAGACCGC
>CAMHMM010000214.1 GCA_946186215.1 uncultured Ruminococcus sp.
TGAACTTCGCCGTTTTTGCCCTTGCCTGCTCATAGACCTCTGTTGCCCTGACGCTCAGGTCGTACAGCCCGCGGAGAGGATTGGCGTTTTCCTCACGATAGTATCTCTCGACTGCCTCAAGCACCTGTTCAGGCTTCTGAGTAGTAGCCGAGGAATCAAGATACACACAGTCGCTCCCGCTGATAAGCGGAAAATCTTTTCTTATATCTTCAAATCTGTCCATAAGGTTTACCTTTTCTTAATATAATATCACAGACACCCTGCTGTGAACATGAACCATTATATCACAATACACCCTTCATGTCAAGCGGCAGGCAGAGCCTGCACTCTCCCGTACTCCCTTTTGTTATGGAACGAACTTTTGTGGCTCGGAACTATTATGCCCAATATTTTTTACACTAAACGGCATGGCCGACAGCTACTCGTTCGCTATTTTGTAATGGAACGCTCATTTGTGGCTCGGAGCTTTTATGCCGGTTGTAATTTACAATTAGTTGGCAAAGCCGACAGCTACCCGCAAATAAACATACGAGTGGGTGCAGGCTCAGCCTGCCGGCCAAAAAACCGTAAAAACGATAACATACATAAGGGTTCCGGGCTTCAAATGAGCGTTCCGCTCAGATCAGAGTGCGGGCAGCTGCCGGCCTTGCCGGCAAAAAAACCGTAAAACGATAACAGACATAAAGGTTCCGGGCTTCAAATGAGCGTTCCGCTCAAATCAGAGTGCGAGCAGCTGCCGACCTTGTCGGCCGAAAAATTGGTGATTGACATTGTGAAATAATTATGATACAATAGAATATACGATATATTATACACTGGGGGTTTTGTTGTGCAGGATGACAGAGTAAACCTTGAAAACAGTATATCTGAAAAAATACTCCGTGTACATATGATAATAGTGTTTGTCGTGTGTATGCTTTTTGGAATATATAATCTTATTCTCGGATTCATTCTTCCCGCAGTTTTGGTATTCGTTGCGGGGTTTGCCGCACCTGTAAGCGTGACACTGCTTAAAAACAAGCTCAGCAAGATCCGCAGAGGGATAATTCTTTCCGTGACTCAGCTTTTTGTGATCCTCGCCCTGAGTATGCTCAAGGGAGAGCTTGCAAATATGTTCCCGCTTATCTGCGGATCAATGGCGTTATCATCGATATATTTTGACCGTACAAACCTCAAGATCCAGTGGATAACAACAGATGCGGTGTCACTGCTTGCCTTGCTCCTCAAAGATGTTTTCTACGCACAGAACTCCATTGAACAGATAATACAGGGCTTTGTCGGCATGAATGTTGCTGCTTTTACGCTGTATTACCTGCTCAAATGCACGGGGAAATTCATAAACGAAGTGCAGAGCTCAAAGGAAAAGACCGAAAAGCTCCTTGACAAGATAAATACGCAGATGGTAAACACCAACGCTCTTGTTGAAGAGCAGGCATCTGTGGTGGCTCAGGTACAGACAATAGCATCCTCCCTTGATTCCACTGCTGGTCTTATGGAACAGATATCCACAACACTCAGCGCAGGCGCTGAGGAGCAGGAAAGCACGATCAGCGAGATCTCCAAGGATATTATGGGTATCGTCAATGAAGCGAGCCAGAGCCTTGAGGAAGCAGCAAAATCCGCACAGGCAGCAAGATACAGCATGGACAAGCTCCTCGAGAACAATTCCGAGATCCACACAATGGTAGGTGCCATGAACGAGATAAACGACGCTTCAAGGCAGATAGAATCCATAATCAAGACCATTGAAGATATCGCGTTCCAGACAAATATACTCGCACTGAATGCGGCAGTCGAAGCTGCAAGAGCCGGAGCCGCAGGAAAGGGCTTTGCAGTAGTTGCCGATGAGGTAAGAAACCTTGCGACAAAATCCGCAGAAGCGGCAAAAACCACTTCCGCTCTTATAGAAACTGCTATATATGCGGTGGATAACGGTACTGCACTTGCTTCAAGAGTGGCCGAAAGGATGAACGATGTCATCGAGATATCCGAACAGGCAACAGAACACTCGAATATAATATCCTCGCTTACGAAAAGCCAGGTGGATTCGATCAACGCTGTCAAGGTAAAGATCGAGAATATATCCTATGTTGTTTCACAGACATCCCAGACCTCCGAAGAAAGCGCTGAGATCGCACGCAGCGTTTCCGAGGAAGTACGCAGGATGAACGACATCGTAAAATAATGGCTCGTATCACTGCTCATGCGGGAGCGGGCTACATATGCGGACTTATAGCCGCAGCCCTGCTCAGCGCATTCAATGTATATGTATTTGCGGCGTGCATAGTCATCATCCTGATCTCATTTCTTTTCAGGGACTATGTGCGCCTTTTTATGATAATGTTTTCCATAGGTGCGATATGCTACAGCTTTGCACTGACAGACGGACAGCGCCAGCTGATCTACGACGGAACAGATCAGCATCTTGAATGCACGGTCACGGAGGTGGCAGGAAGCAGCACGCCATTTTATGTGTGCCGGACTGTGCTCCCGGATGATACTAAAGCAAAGATCGGGCTCTATATCAAAAAGGATGCAGGATACAATATAGGCGATAAGCTCACTGTAAAGGGGAGACTAACCGCCCCGGGGCGTAATATCTCGTATTACCGATCAAGATCTGTTTTCCTGCTTATTTTCTACCCCAGAATAGAGAATGTTGAGCTTTCATCAGGAATACTAAGAAAAATCTCCTTGTTCAGAGATTCTGTAATAACAAATATACGCGGAAGATCAGAGCAGGATCCGGGACAGCTTCTTGTAGGGATGCTGTTCGGAAGCAGGTTTTCTCAGATATCCGATGAAACGCGCAGTATCATGTATGATGCGGGCGTAGGCCATATCATGGCTGTGTCGGGACTGCATCTTTCGCTTATCGCATCGCTGATATCATCATTTTTCTCGTCAAAAAAGCGGCTGCGCTTTGCAGCGGTGTTCGTATGCTCGCTCATGATCTGTGCCCTTGCGGATTTTTCTGTCTCATCACTCCGCGCACTTGTCATGATAATCCTGCTCTATGCAGCCCCTCTTGTGAGCCGACGCAGCGATCCTCTCACATCGCTGTTTGTCGCAGTCTTTGCAATAACTCTCCCCTCTCCGTTATGCGTGACATCGGCTTCGTTTGCGTTATCGGTCTCGGGAGTATTCGGAGCGGGAGTACTGTCGGGCTATATCATAAGCCTTGTCGAAAAGCGACACTCAGAAAGAACAGGCAGCGAAAATTACACCTTGCCGTCGCTGCAACGCACGATAATATGTGTGCTCTGTGCATCAGTGACGGTTTTACCCGTAAGCGCCCTATATTTTGAAAAAATCTCTCTGATGTCGCCGCTTTCCAATCTGCTTATCGTTCCCATAGCATCTATCGCAGTCACTCTCGGAGCATTAGGCTGTTTTGTCCATCTGTTCAGCCATACACTGTCTTATGTTATCTTTGTAGCCTGCCGTCTGATATGTATCCCCGTAATATGGCTTTCCGAGATATTCGGAAGAGCAGTTCCTTCAACCGAATCGCCAGCGACGGAGCTGATAGGGATCGCAGCAGTATTTATCCTGCTGACAGCGGCTGTTTCCCGGAATAAAAAGATAATAATCCCGATAATGATATCCCTTTCAGCATTGACAGTGATATCCCAGTCGGTGTACGATATTATCCGCCCCGCTACTATTGTTTATACGGAGGGCAGCAATGCCGCAGAGATCATAACATCAGGCGGAAATATCTTCATCACCGATGAAACCGCACATCTGCAGCCATACAAGGAAGCATCGATAATAATCTGCAGGCCGTCACTCTCCGACCATTACCGCAGACAGTACCCGGATGCACAGCTTATCGAATGCGATGCCAAAAAAACTGTTACCGCAGGAGAATACACGATTTATATATCGGATGATGAAATAACAGCCTTTGCAGGAGACTGCAGCCTCAGGATAAAAAGAGAACATCCGGTCTGAACGCTTTTCCTTCAGACCGGATGTAATTATTTTAATCTGTTTTTCACCGAACGCGGCATTTTTTCTATTATGACATTTGCAAATATTATCTTACCCACTTCGGGAATAAGAAAAGGCGTAACACATTTGGCCAGAACAGTGGGAAGGTCTATCGCGCCGACACTGTGATTGTAAAGCACAAGAAACCACACCGTCCCGAAAACATAGCAGGCAAGCAGGCCTGCAATATATGCCGTGAGCCGCACAG
>CAMHMM010000215.1 GCA_946186215.1 uncultured Ruminococcus sp.
ACCACCGCATGAGAGCGGTGGTTCCCCTCCCCTTTCAGAGAAGGCAAGGCCGACAGCTGCCCGTACTTTATTGAGTGAAAACGCTCATGCAGCACCGCTGCTCAAAACACGGGGATTGTCCGGGTATGTACATAAGATAGCGGAAAAGCAGGAAACTGCATTCCTGTTTATGCCGATATGGTTTTTACAGCCGAATATAAAGTAATGTCCCGCAGCGCTTTCAACACGCTGCGGGACAAATTTATCAAATATAAGTTCCGAGCCCCAGATGAGCGTTTTCACTCAAAACAGAGTACGGGTAACAGCGGCGTTTCGCCGCCGGCCTTGCCGACTACATAAGAGCCTTTACGATGTTCTTGAGTGTTGAAGCGCTAAGAGCGTCAAGGGAGCTTACGGAATAGGAGTAGCCGCCCTTTGTCCAGGTAGCGAGGAAATAATCTCCGCCGCTCTGGGTGTAGAAGCCCTTGAAAGTTACAGTCACATTGTTGATCCTGTAGGAAGTGGTGCTGGTGTACAGGGTGGTGTCGCCGCTTACATCATAGTTGCCGGGAGCCTTGCGCATGGTGATGTAGTTGCCCCTGTTGTTGTAGTAATAGGTCTCGGTGATGCTGCCGATGGAGGAAGTACCGCCGTAGGTGTAGCCTGCAACAGTCTTTGTGGTAGTCTTCTTCTTAGCGGGAGTCCTTCTGCTGTAGCCGGTCTTGGCAGTCTTCTTGCTGCGTCTGCTGGAAGCAGATGATGCCTTCTGGTTGCTGCCTGTATTGGCATAAAGTGATGTAACAGAAACTACCTCAGGCTGGCCATAACCGGTTGACGCATTTCCGGTGTTTGAGCTTGAACGGCGCTTATTGCCGGTTTTGGTCTTTGTGGAAGCCTTGGTCTGAACGGTGAAGTTCCAGCCGAGCTTTACGACTCTGCCGGCATTGTTGTAGTAATAGTAGCCGATGTCGCTGCCGTAGTAAACACTGCCGTAGCGGTAGTCATTGCCTACATAGACATCTCCGGAATAGCTGTAGTTATAACCATAATCATAATAGTCATAATAGCCATAGTCGTAACCGCAGTCATATCCGTAATCATAATAGCCGCAGTCATAACCATAATCATAGTTGTAAACAGCGAGTGCCTCTGCGGGGAATGCGCTTACGGTGATGAGTGATGCAGCAACTGCAAGAATAGATCTTATCTTATTTTTCATAATAAATTCCTCCTTAAACAAACCATGGGATCTCATTGATCGCTTTCACGGAGACTGTCTCTTTTTCGTCTCCATGTATTTAACCGAAGGATCCTGAAAAAAGGACAAAAAATTTTGAAAAAAGTTTTGTTCCGGAGGCGGAAGGACACAGCCTCCCTCTCTTGATATAATTATAAATGTTTTGACGAAAAATGTCAATATCACCGCCGCCATTTTAACCTTTTTTTAATCAATGTTGGCATTTTGACCGATAACAGCGCCGTTTTTTAGTGCTATCGGTTACAGCCGGTAACAAAAAACAACGGCAACCAAAAGCAAAACCCGACTCCGCCTGAGCAGCGAAGCCGGGTTTGTTATTACATCTTGACAGCGCCGGCAGCAAGTCCGTTGTAGATATATTTCTGTAAGAACAGGAATATTATCACAATGGGTATCATGCCGATGATGATCGCTGCGGAAACTATCTCAAAGGGAGTAGCCATCGAGCCGTAGAATTTGTAAAGTGCAACGGTGAAGGTCTGAACATCGCTGTTGAGGTAGAGGTTGGGGATGTAGAAATCGTTGTAGAGCGCGATGCCGTTGATAATGATAAGTGTTGTGCAGGCAGGGCGCATAAGGGGGAATATCATGTGCAGGAAGGTGTAGAAATAGCCTGCGCCGTCTATCCATGCAGCCTCGTCGATCTCCCTCGAAATGGTGTCGAGCTGGTTGAGCATGATGTAGATACCGACTATGCCAACGCCTGCGTAGAGGATAACAACGCTCCACATGGTGTTGATGAGCTTGACTGCATACATCATTCTGAAAATGAGTGTCTGCGTGGTAACTACGGGGATAAACATGGTAAGGGTGAAAAGTGTCTTGACGAGCTTTCTTCCGAGAAAATCGAACCTGTGGAGAACATATCCCACCATGCAGGTGAATACTATCTGTATGGTAAGGGAGATCACCAGTATGATCGCGGTGTTGAGAAATGCCTTGCCAAGATGGCCTACCCTTATTGCATAGGCAAAGTTATAGAAATTGGTAAAGCTTTCGGGCGGTGTGAGCACCGATGTGGCGGAATACTCCGCACCTGTCTTGAATGCCATGAAGAAAAGAGGCACCAGAGGAACCAGCACGAATACGCTGGCAAGAACAAGGAATACATACCTTATTACCTTGTATAGTGTACTTTCGTAGATCATCCCTGCGCCCCCCTTATTCTTCTTCCTTGACCAGTGTCCGCTGGAGCGTGATAACGATCAGAACTATCACGAATACGAGCACTGAAAGTGCGGCAGCAAAGCCGACTCTGTTGGTCATCATCGACTGCTGTATCTGGATAACGGGGGTAAGAGTGCCGTCCGAGCCGTTTTTCATGATGTAGGGTATCTCGAATACCTGAATGGAGCCCGAGATACTGAGGATTATGTTGATAAACAGCACCTTCTTGATGAAGGGAACGGAAATATAGCGGATCTCATCCCATTTGGTGCATCCGTCAAGGAGTGCGGCTTCATACAATTCCTCCGGTATCGCCTGCAAAGCGCCGAAGAACATTATGAAGTTAAGTCCGTAGTAACGCCATATACTGATAGACGCGATGGCAGGGTTTACGATCTTCAGATCCTGCAGCCATTTGTGCTGCATACTTTCCAGTCCGAGCGCACCGAGTATCGCATTGAGGCTTCCGCTGTTCTGGAAGAAGATAATGAATATCGTGGATACGATAACGCCGTTGAGGAGGTAAGGAAGAATGAGTATCCCCTTGAAAACATTCATGCCCCTGAACTTACCGTTGATAACGACAGCAAGGAAGAATGCAAAAACAAATTGGGGAACAGCCGCCAGCATATACCAGAGGCAGTTTTTGAACATTGAGATATATTCGGTATTGGTGAAAAGCTTTTTGTAGTTTCTCAGACCGATGAAATTGAGCTCGCCGAAGCCCTTCCAGTCCGTGAAGCTGATAACGAAGTTGCCTATGATCGGAACATAGGAGAATATTATCAGGTGTATCAGGGGAAGGATAAGGAATGCGGCAATGAAAAGATTTCTTCTTAAATGCTTCATATTCACTTTCCTTTGCACAGAAACGGGATTTGTTGTTCTGTAAAGGTATTTAAAGGGTGCCTGTGAACCGTTTATCCACAAGCACCCTTTCGGGCACACAATGCCTTGTAAAAGACTTTCTTAAAATGTCATGAGCCGTGATGTCAGTTCAGATGCAGCCCGTTTCACCCTCACTGAGGGATATCAGTCCTGCCAGGAAACGCCGAGATCGTTTCTTGCCTCAACATATGCCTTGTTCTGCTTTTCAACCTGTGCATCATAAGCAGACCAGTCGGGATCCTTTGTAACATCGAGTGAGTCAAAGAGATTGCCTGCATACTTTACATCAGCAAGGAGGTTAGCCTCGTTGAGGACATTCTCGTTGTTGATGGAGTTCTGGTCGGTAGCGTAGGAGTAGAGAACCTTGCAGGTGCCTGCCTCAACAGCGTCGTCGATGAGCTTGTAGAGGTCGGGAACAACAGGTGTTACGCCTTCCTTCATAGCGATGTAGCCGCTGTCTGCGAGATACTGAGGAGACTCGGAGATGTACTCGATGAAGAGTCTTGCAGCGTCAACATTGTCGCAGCCCTTGCTGATGGAGTAGTTATCAGCTGCGCTTGCCATTACATACTGGCCTGCACCGAAGTCGGGAGCGGGAGCGAACTTGATGATGGAGGGATCAGTGCCTGCGGGGCAGCGTCCCTGGATCTGAGGAACAACCCATGCGCCGAAGAGCATCATACCTGCCTTGCCGTTGCCGACAACATCCATTGCTACGCCGAAATCGGTGTAGGTATCAGCCTCGAAGAAGCCTCTGGATTTCCAGTCGGTGTACATTCTGATGGTCTTGCCCATAGGATGGGACTCGCTGAAGGGAGTATCGGACTTGAGCATGGAAGGATATGCATCATTGCTTCCTGCTACATAGTTAGCGAAATCGCAGATAGTGGAGAGAGGCCAGTTTTCAA
>CAMHMM010000216.1 GCA_946186215.1 uncultured Ruminococcus sp.
ATGTACTCGGAAATGATGTTGAGTGCATTGAGGTTCTGGCGCTTGTATTCATGCAGACGCTTTACCTGAACATCGAAAATGGAGTCCGTGTTCATCGTTCTGCCGTAATACTGCTTTACATACTTTGCAAAGCGCTTCTTGTTTTCAAGCTTGATCTTTTCCAGCTTGTCGAGAACCTTTTTGTCGTCCTCATACTTGATAAGGTCGGCAAGCTTCCACGCATTGGTCTTGAACTCGGGGCCTATGAGACCTTCGAGCATCTTTGTAAGGCCGGGGTTTGACTGGAGCAGCCAGCGCCTGTATGCGATACCGTTGGTGACATTCTGGAACTTGTGGGGCGTGTAGGAATATTCATTGGAGAATACATCTGTCTTGATGATCTCGGAATGAAGCTTTGATACGCCATTTACGCTGTGGGAAGCGTGTACGCACAGAAGAGCCATATGGATAAGGTTGTTCTGGATGATGGACATTCTTGAGACCTTGCCCTCATCGCTGGTGCGCTCGAGAACGCTCTCGCAGTAGCGGCGGTTGATCTCGCAGATGATGTCATAGATTCTCGGTGTGATGGAGCGGACGAGGTTGCAGTCCCACTTCTCCAGTGCCTCTGCCATAACGGTGTGGTTGGTGTAGGCAAAGGTGTTGGTAACGATATACCAGCTCTTGTCCCAGCTGTAGCCGCAGTCATCGAGAAGTATGCGCATGAGCTCGGGGATCGCAAGGGTGGGATGAGTATCGTTGATATGGATAGCTACCTTCTCATGGAAGTTATCCAGCGTGCCGTAGATATACATATGGCGGTTTACGATATCGCCGATGGATGCGGCACAGAGGAAATACTGCTGGCGGTAGCGCAGGCTCTTGCCCTCAAGGTGATTGTCGTTGGGGTAGAGCACCTTTGAGATGGCCTGTGCAACGGTATTCTGAGCAAGGGCATTTGCATAGTCGCCCTTGTTGAACATATTCATATCGAAGGAGGGAGCCTTTGCCTGCCACAGACGCAGAACGGAAACGCCCTCGCTGCCGTAGCCCGGCACATACATATCATAGGGTACTGCCAGAACGGAGCTGTAGTTCTTGTGCTCGATGTGGTGGTACTGATTGTCCCAGTATTCGTGGAGCTCGCCGTCGAAATGCACCTCTATTGCCTTGTCGGTCTTGGGTACGAGCCATGTTTCGCCGCCGGGAAGCCAGTTGTCGGGAAGCTCTGTCTGCCAGCCGTCCTCCAGCTTTTGCTTGAAGATACCGTACTCATAGCAGATGGAGTAGCCCATTGCAGGGTAGCCGTCTGTTGCAAGGCCGTCGAGATAGCAGGCTGCAAGCCTTCCAAGACCGCCGTTTCCGAGGCCTGCATCGGGCTCATATTCATAGATCCTGTCGATGTTGACATCCCATTTCTGGAGTATCTCCTCGGCCATGGTGTTTATTTCAAGATTGTAAAGGCTGGTCTTGAGGGAGCGTCCCATGAGAAATTCCATGGAAAGGTAGTAGATCTCCTTCTTTCCTGCGGAATGGACAGAGTTGCGGAACTTGCGCCTTTTTGCGCGCAGAAGCTCAACCACAACAGCCGAAAGTGCCTTATATATCTGATTATCAGAAGCATCGATAGGTGTCACATTGAATTCCACCTGGAGCTTGTTTCTAATCTTTTCCTCAAAATCTTCCTTGGTAATAATGGGGATCATGTTCAGCTCTCCTTTTTATGTATGTTCCGTAAAAGGGAGCATAGCCCCCGGTGAGGAACACAAGATGTAAAACAATACAAAAATATTATACAATATTTGTGCAAAATTTTCAATAGCTATAATGCACAAATATGGATAAGGGCTTATGAAAAATATACCAAATAAACAGCGTGCAGGCTGAGCCTGCATCTGCCTGTATGATTATTTGCGGGTATTCCTCGTGTTATTCAAGCATAGAGGGAGACTGCTCTTCTTCTGTGCTTTCTTCGGTGTTTTCTGCGTTTTCCACGCTGTCTTCGCCTTCCTCGCTCTCTTCTTCCTCTACCTCGCCTGCGGTCTCAGCTGCAAGGCTCTCGTTGTATGATTCAAGGTTAGCACGGTAAAGCTGCTCGCTGCGCTCTATGCTGGATTTTTCCCTGAATGAATAGGAAAGCTTTGAATCAGAGCTGCCGTGAAGCTCCAGAGTGCCTTCAAGGTTTTCGGGAAGCTCGGTAAAGATAATGTTCGAGGCGAAGTTTATTTTATAGTCAAGGTCGGTGGATGTGCCTATCTTAACGGTGATGCGGTCATTATAGACAATTTCTATCTGCGTTCTGTCGGTTACATCAATAGCTGTTATTCCCTTGGCAAAATCCGCCATATAGTGCTTTTCCTCGCGGTGTGCATCATCCGCATCGGGATCTTCGCTGTTGTTCCTTTCAAAAAATTCCAGCAGTGCGTATACGGTGGAATCCTTCTTGTCATCCTCGGAAACGAACATATCACCCGGTATCAGCCCGATCTTCGGGGATGTGCCATAAAAGTTGAAAAGCCCCGCGCGGGATTCCTCTACCGATTCAAGCACCTTTCCCTCACTGCTTACCAGAAGAATCCCCTTGTCGGAAAAGAAATTTGCCGCAGGGAGTGAGGGTGTTATCTCGATCTTTATGGTGGTGGGCGGGACTGCCTTTACGGTGGCCTTTGCCACATAGGGCAGCTTTTCTATCTTTTTCGCGCTTTTTTTGGTGTTGAACCTTGTAAGGTTATCCCCGTCCTTTATGCCTGATGCTTCAAGTATTGTCTCCGGGGGATAGTTGGACGAGCCGGTTATGGTGACAGTGTCAACGATAAAGAAAAGTGAGGAGAAAAAGCCTGCCAGTGCCAATATTGCCAGAAACCAGCCGAAAAGCTTGGCGGGGCTGTTGCTTGACTTTTTTTTCTTCTTCGCCGGTGACATCCGCGTTCATCTCTTTTCATCAAGCAGTCAGTAACAGGACTGCTGTATTTATCATGTAAACAGCTTTTCGTAAGCCTCGGAATAGCTGTCTGTACCATCGCACACTGCTTTGATGGCGGGTGCGAACCTGTTGAGCATGAACAACGGCATATAGATGCTGCTTCTCACAAGCTCTGCCACTGCTCCGCAGAAATACAGTGTATAGCGGCAGCATACGCCGTTGCTGTCGGTGGTGAAGGTGCACTCATCCGAGGAGAGATTTATCGTGTTGATAAGCCTTAACAGCTCTGTCTCGTCCTTTACGCCGTCTGTCTGCACAAATGCCTCTACGGTGTAGTATTCCTTTGCAAATCTTACGAATATATCGGCGTTTTCATAGACCTTTCCCAGCGGCGCGTGAACATATATCTCGTTCATTTCCTCGCTTATCCGCGGGGAAAGCTCTGCATGGGCGAAAAGCCGCACGGTCTCTTCAAATATCTCACGGGAATCCATTATAAAATGCCTCTTTCATGTGGAAGTTTCGCTCTGCTCCTCACTCTGGGCAAGGATCAGCGTAAGTTCGTTTATCGAAAACGGGAGCTCAGGCAGCGCCTCGAGCGTTTTGCGAGCCTCTGTAAGGTCGCAGTCTGCCAGTACCACAGCCGCCTTGTTGCTTGGAACATCCGCATAATGCTCTATTACAGTGTAGGTGCCTTCAAGAAGCTCTGCGGCACTTTCTGCAGCGCTCTCGAGATAGTCAAGGCTGTGATTTACCGTCCTGTAGGAGATACAGCTGTATTTCCCGAGAATATCATCATAATACCCGGGTATATCCTCTTCGGTGGTGCATACATACAGCTTGCCGAAATATCCGTATGCGCCCGCATAGTCCTCGGGATAGCTGTCAAGTGTATCCATATATGCACAAAGGGCATTATAGGCGTTTTCGGGAGTGTCCTCAAACGGCTCGGTCTCGGTCGCTGCGGTGGTTTGTACCGCTTCGGTCGTTTCCTCGGCCGTGGTGCTCTGTGCAGTCACTGCCGAAGAGGCTGCGGTCTGTTCTGTCTGTGCCTGTATCTGCGCGGTCTCTGTCCGTCCTGAGGAGCAGGCAGAGAGCAGCAGTGCAAGCATTATTATCGGGATCTTCTTCATATCATTTTCCGTTTATATATTGAATTGGCAAAAAAACAATGTCATAAACTACATTATAACACATTTTACGCGGTTTGTAAAGCAAAAATAAAAAAATCTGTGCTGCACAGTGTTGTGCTACAATAGATATTGGACAAAAAGAGAAAAAGGTTGAGAGA
>CAMHMM010000217.1 GCA_946186215.1 uncultured Ruminococcus sp.
GAACAACATCAACGCCAATCTCGCCCCAGGGGAGCTCAGCAGCGTTAGCCTTAGCATAGATTGTAAGAGTCTTGCCGTCAACTGTGATAGTGCCCTTCTCATCATCTGCAGTTACAGTGTGAAGGTTCTCACCGATCTTGCCGCAGTAGCCGCCCTGAGCGGTGTCATACTTGAGGAGCTGAGCGAGCATAGAGGGCTTTGTAAGATCGTTGATAGCAACAACCTCATAACCTGCTGCATCAAACATCTGTCTGAAAGCAAGACGGCCGATACGGCCAAAACCATTGATAGCAACTTTAACTGACATTGGATTATTCCTCCTAAATATACATTCATCGGGCATAATACCCTACATTATTTATTTTACACCATCCCGCCCCATTTTTCAAGTGTTTTTTGCAATTTTTACAAATTTTACCGAATTTTTTTGTTATATGCCCCGCAGATCACGCTGTCATGGGACATGGCAAATATCTGTCCGTGTGGTGTGTACAATCGTATTCACCAAACAAACAATTGGCAAACGGAGAATTTTTGGCTTATTTTCTGATTGAATTTGCCGAACCAATCTGCTATAATTAAATAGTTGTGTCGGTCGGTCGGCAAAGCCGACTGTTTCCCGCGCTTTCATTTGAAGCCCGAAACTCCTATTTGAGAAAAAGCTTCTCTCAGGCGGCGCAACGCCGCTGTTACCCGGTCGGCAAGGCCGACAGCTGCCCGTTCTCTTCATTTGAGCAGCAGATTTGCTTTGCAGCTCGGTTCGCTCATTTGTTCATTTATAACTCGGAGAAAATACAAAAAGGTAACGGTTATATTGTCCGTGACTAACCCCTCCGCCTCACTGCGCTCGGCACCTCCCCTTTCAGGGGCGGCAAGGCAGGCAGAGCCTGCACTCTCCCGTACTCTCGTTTGTCAGGGAACGAGCTTTTGCGGCTCGAAGCCTTAATTATTGTGCTGTTTTAAGCATACCCACACTAATAATGGCTTGCCTCCCCTGAAATGGTGACGGGGTTAACTATCGAACCGAGCCACTATCGAAAAATCATCCGCAAAAGAGTACGGAAAACAGCACTTTGAGAAAAGTATATCAATATCAAATATATAAATAAAGGAAGAAGAAACATGAGCAACAATACAAAGGTCGTAAAATTCGGCGGCAGCTCCCTTGCAGATGCGGGGCAGTTCAGAAAGGTCGCTTCGATCGTGCTCTCCGAGCCCGAAAGAAGATTCGTTGTAGCGTCCGCACCCGGCAAGCGCTTTTCAGGCGATATCAAAGTGACGGATATGCTCTACGGCTGCTATGAGCAGGCATTCAGGGGCGAGAATTTCGACAAGGCCTTCGACGCGATAGAAGAAAGGTTCAACAGCATCATCCGCGAGCTCGAGCTCGACATTTCGCTCCAGAAGGAATTTGACAATATCAAGGATGCCTTTGCTCACCGTGCAGGCCGCGACTATGCGGCAAGCCGCGGCGAATATCTCAACTCCATGATACTTGCTGCATTCCTGGGCTTTGAATTCATCGATCCCGCTCCCTACATCAGATTTGATGAAACAGGCGTGTTCGACCTTGACACCACAAGGGCACTGCTCGGCGAAAGACTGGCAAACTGCGAAAAGGCAGTTATCCCCGGCTTCTACGGCTCCATGCCCAACGATACCATCAAGACATTTTCAAGAGGCGGCTCGGATATCACAGGCTCCATCGTTGCAAATGCAGTGGATGCAGTGATCTACGAGAACTGGACGGATGTCAGCGGTTTCCTTATCGCAAACCCCACCGTTGTGGAAAATCCCCAGCCCATCAAGACCATCACCTACAGAGAGCTTCGTGAGCTTGCCTACATGGGCGCAGGCGTGCTCCACGAGGATGCTATCTTCCCCGTAAGGAAAGCTGGCATCCCCATAAATATCAGAAACACCAACAAGCCCGAGGATGACGGCACATTCATCGTAGCCGAGACCGCACAGACATCCGAATACACCATCACAGGCATCGCGGGCAAGAAGGGGCTCTCCGTTATCCAGATCGAAAAGGATATGATGAATTCCGAAATCGGGTTCGGGAAGAATGTCCTTCGTGCTCTTGAAAAGAACGGCATCTCCTTTGAGCATATGCCCTCAGGCATCGACACCATGAGCGTGGTAGTCAACTCCGAGGCGCTCATCGGCAAGGAAAAGGCAGTGCTTGACGAGATAAACTTCCGCTGCCACCCCGACAAGCTCGAGATCGAGAACAATCTTGCGCTCATCGCCGTTGTAGGCAGGGGCATGAGAAAGGCAAGAGGTACTGCGGGCAGGCTGTTCAGCGCATTGGCTCACGCAAGGATCAATGTAAAGATGATAGATCAGGGCTCGTCTGAGCTCAACATCATCATCGGCGTTGAGGAAGAGGATTTCGAGGCCGCAACACGGGCTATCTACGATATGTTCGTTCTCCCCAAAATGTAATAGAAGGGCACAGAGACATAATGGAAAATTTAAACGAGCTTTACGAGGCTTACAAGGAAGAAAACAGGATAGATCCCAAGCTGTATGAGGCCTACAATGTTAAAAGAGGGCTCCGAAATCCCGACGGTTCGGGCGTTCTCGCAGGCGTTACCAACATATGCAGCGTTCACGGATATGTGCTCTATGAGGGCGAAAAGGAGCCCGATGAGGGCAAGCTCATTTTCCGCGGCTACAGCATAAACGATCTGGTGGATGCAGTTGTCCGCGAGGATCGCTTCGGCTATGAGGAGATAGCATATCTGCTCATAGCAGGAAAGCTCCCCTCGGCGCAGCAGCTTGCAAGGTTCAGAACGATGCTCGACGAGCGCCGCGAGCTGCCCGGCGGCTTCTTTGAGGATATGATACTCAAGGCACCCTCAAAGAACATCATGAACAAGCTGGCGCGTTCGGTGCTGTCGCTTTATTCCTATGATGATGAACCGGATGTGATGTCCGTGGAGCACGAGGTCAGCACCGCGCTGTCGATAATCGCAAAGATGCCCGTATTCATGGTGAACGCATACTTTGTAAAGCAGCGCTATTTTGAAAACGAATCGCTGATAATGCACCCCATAATCCCGGGGCTTTCCACATCGGAGCTGATACTCTCGCTTCTGCGCCCCGACAGGAAGTACACTGATCAGGAAGCAAAGCTTCTCGATATCATGCTGATGCTCCACGCTGAGCACGGCGGCGGAAACAACTCCACCTTCACCTGCCGCGTGCTTTCATCCTCGGGAACGGATCCCTACTCCGCTTACTCTGCGGCTATCGGCTCGCTTAAAGGCCCCCGTCACGGCGGTGCCAACCACAAGGTGCTGGAAATGCACAAGGATATCATGGCGAATGTATCCAACTGGGAAAACGAGGATGAGGTGGCAGACTATCTTACAAAGATACTCCGCAAGGAAGCAGGCGACGGCTCAGGTCTTATCTACGGCATGGGACACGCTGTCTACACCCTTTCCGATCCCCGTGCGGTGATACTGAAAAAGAATGCGGAGAAAATGGCTATCGGCACCGAGTTTGAAGCAGAATACAGGCTCCTCAACCTCATCGAAAAGCTCACACCCAAGCTTATGAAGGCCGTCAAGGGCTCCGCTAAGGATATGTGCGCGAATGTGGATATGTATTCGGGATTTGTATACAAGATGCTGGGCATACCCGAAGATCTTTTCACTCCCCTTTTCGCCGTTTCGAGAATGGCCGGCTGGTGCGCACACCGTTTCGAGGAATGCACCACGGGAAAGAGGATCATCCGTCCTGCATACAAGAGCGTTCTCAAAACGCAGGATTACGCGCCTATCGCATCCCGTTAACCAGGCAGGCAGAGCCTGCAACCTCACGGTCGGCAAGGCCGACAGCTGCCCGCACTCTCATTTGAGCGGTAATGCTCATTTGCAGCCCGGCAGGCAGAGCCTGCAACCTCCCGCTCTTTCATTTGAGCGACAGCGCTCATTTGCAGCCCGGAACTTTCATTTGATACAAAACTCCTCTTGCTTTGGCGGGAGGAGTTTTTTGGCTTATTCGGGTTTTGCAACAGCAGGCATGATGACTACAATAGGCCTCTTGGAAATTTACCCTTAAAGATGTACATGAAGGCATCAAAAAAATTGACTGATAGCGCCACATCCCCCGGCATAATGTGCTGGGGGATGTGATACAACTATTTCATATATAACTGCGTCGCCTA
>CAMHMM010000218.1 GCA_946186215.1 uncultured Ruminococcus sp.
ATTCCGATATAGCTTGTGGGATCGTCTTCTGTCTGTGTCAGCTCGTATGTGCAGCTGTTCGGAAGCTCAAAGGAAAAGCCGAAGGCAGGCGTGCATTGCGGCAAAATATCGACATAGCTGTAATCGTGGTTTTTCCATACATCCTTGTTTGAAATAAATACCGGATCGCACCAGATAAAGCTTTCCGCCACCTGCTTCAGATCATCCGGAAGTGCCGCATTATAGGCTGTCATATATACATTCTCATCTTCAAGCCTGTATCGCACCGCACCGTTTTCGTTTTCATACACAACGGTATGATCACAGTAAAAGATCAGTGTGAACGGCTGCCCGTTGTTGTAAACAAACACCGAGAACGGTGCACCGTCGGGATATTCGGTGTCCAGCGGTATCTGCTCCCATGAGGCGCTGACAAGTGTATCATGCAGCTGCTTTGCTGTCTGAAAGTCCAGCTCCAGCAGATACGGCGCGTAATCAACTATCACTGTGCGCACAGGTGCGGCAGTATAATCGCCGAAGGGGCACTCTGCGGGAGTGCTTTTAAGCGTTGTTTCAGAGAGAGTTGTAGTTGTAACAGTGCTTTCTGCTGTGGTCACGGTGATTACTGTGGTAATGTCCGTCTGAGCCGCTGTCGGTTCTGCAGGATCACTGCAGGTTGCCAGAAAAGCAGGCAGGATAATAAGGCTGAGTATTTTTCCGTATCGCATAGACTGACCTCCCCGGGGATGCTGATGATCAGCAGATGAGTGTGTTTTAAGCCCGTTATTTATAAAACAATCCGCAGGTGGATGTTATTTCATTTTACTTAGTTTTTGTAGATGTGTACAATAAAATTCGTGCTGTATTGTGTATTCTGCGGATCATGTTTATTTGTGCAGTAAGCAGGGTTAATATAGCTGTGAAAAGGCTACCTATGGCAGGTAGCCTTTCGATTCGGATGATAGCAGTATTGACCATTATCCCACAGGTGTGGGGCTGCCGACAGCTTCATCCTCAAAATAGCTGTAAGCAAAGGCGCGGCCTTTTTTACCTGTGCGGAGAAGTATCCCGGAGCGGTAAAGCACTGCAAGAGCCATGGATATCTGCTTTCTTGCCGCATGGGTAACAGCGGATACATCCGACACGGTGTAGTTGTATTCCCTCAGATTGGGGATAAGCTTTACCCACTCATGGGGGGCAGAAATGGTGATCTCGTCGAGGAGCTTTGTGGGGAAGCGGTCGAATACGGAGAACTTGCCGCCCTTGCTGCGCGGCTTACCCAGTGCAGAGGGAGCTACCCTGTATTCATCGCAGTCGAGAACGACTATCTTGATGGTCAGGTTCTCGTTTTTCAGAAACTCCGCGATGTGGTAAAGCTCGTGGAAAATGCTGAATACCGAGCCTTTAAGCGGGGATATCCTCGCACGCTTTTCCGTGCCGTCCTCATTGATGTAGACTATCCTTTTGTTGATGTACACGGGATACACCACAGTTACGCGTACTGCGGGAAGAAAGGTCGCAAGCTTTTCCTTCAGCGCGGAAAAATGGGAGGTCTGTATCTCAATTATCCCGTTTTCCCCCACGATATCGGCCACATAACGCCCGATACGCATTTCCTGCGACTCATGGGAAAATTCAAAGTAATTCTTCAGCACTGCATGGACACTGCTTTCGCCCAGTGTGCCTATTCCCTTTATCAGCCTGCCGCCGTTTCTGACCAGCTCGCAGGCACTGTCAAATCTTAATTTATCCATAGATGCCGCCTCTTGGTTATACACCGATGAATGTCATATCAGTATCACTTCTGCTCGAGTGCGTCCTTCATAGCCTGATTGATTGCAGGATAGCGCCACTCGAATGTGGTGCGGTCGAAAAGACCGAATGCCTCGCCGCTGACATAGGCGTTATTGTCCCACCATACGCAGGGAACGCCTGTTTCGGCCGCCTTGCTGATGTAGTAGCCTGCGCAGGCTGCTCTTGCATCCGTATTGAAACGGTTCCTCATGCCGAACTCGCCGATTATTACGGCTCTGCCCTTGTCAAGGAACATTTCCTTGAGTATTATCATCAGTGTGTCGATATCTCTTGTATCTGCGGGATCGTCTGCGCTCCATGTGTCCTTTGCGCTGTCAGGTTCAGCCAGTGCAAACTGGTAGGGGAGATATGCGTGTACGGAAACGATCACCTTGTCATCGTCGGGAAGTGCGATATCCTGCAGGCATTTTTCCGTTGATGATGCTGCATATCCTGGAATCATCAGATGGCGCTTTGCGTTGTTGCCGCCCTTTGAGCGTACAGTTTCTATAAATGCCGCATTCCACTGATTGATTATCTCACGCGCTTCGGGTGTGCCGCCGTTCCACTCCATCGGAGTGCCTTTGAGACGGGGCTCATTCATGCCCTCGAATATGAGCTTTTCGTTGTAGTCTGCAAAATACTCTGCGATCTGCCCCCAGAGCGCCCTTGTGATCTCCTCAGCGGAGTCGGCGTGTTCCTTGTCGGGCATATTCCATTCTTCATGGTGCATATTGAGGATAACGAACATATCATCCTCCAGCGCCCAGTCAGCAACTTCCTTTACTCTTGCGAGCCAGTCCTCGTTTATCTTGTAATCGGGAGCCTCGCCGAACTTGCCCTCCCATGTAACGGGGAGCCTGAACACATTGAAGCCCTGGTTTGCCACCTGATCTATCATAGCCTTGGTGGTTACGGGCTGCCCCCATGCGGTCTCCCAGTCCTGCGGAGTCTCGTTGCCGGTGGGGTTCTGGATAGTGGCATCAAAGGTGTTGCCCAGATTCCAGCCGATCTTCATTTCCTTTACAAGCTCTATCGACGGGATATCGCGGCATTCTCCTATTGCGGGGTTTACGACCGTTGTTTCCGTTGTCTGCTCGGTCTGTGCTTCGGGCTGTACGGCTGCGGGAGTATCCTGCGGAGTGCTGCTGCGGCACGATGCCAGCATACCCGCTGCAATGAGCATAGTCAATATTCTGCTGAATGTAGTTTTCTTCATACTGTCTCCTGATCAATTTATTCCCCGGTGCTGCTGTCTTCGGATGTGTTTTCCTCTGCGGTCTTCTCCGCTGAGGTTTCATCGCCTGATGCATCATCCTCGTTCTTTTCTTTTTCTTTGATCGTTTCTTCCTCATCGTCAGAGGTGTTCTTTCCTCTGGAGCTGATGTAGTTGTTTATCCTTGTCTTATAGGTGTTTACAGTGGTTATAAGAGGATATTCAAGTGAGAACGCGGTATATGTCCAGTTTTTGTCGGCAATGTCATAATGCGCAGTCACGCCGTCATAATCGATATAATGCTCCTCATTGAAGTATTCCTCGCCGTTGATGAACATGATAGGCCCCTGCCATTCGCAGCTGAACTCAACGGGGTTTGATTCCTGGCTTACAAGCTTTCTTATCGTAGTGTGGAGCCTGATAAATCCCTTATCGATATCCAGTGTGTTGGGCTGCACATAGACATATTTCTTACCTGTTGACTTGTTCTTTGCGTCTATTACATAGTACCTGAATGCTCCTGAGGGGGAAACGCCCTGATCCACCAGTGTGTTGACCGTGTTTACGGAGAATACATTGGTGAGCATATAGAAGGCGATGCCGCCCAGTATATAGAGAAGCAGGAAAAATGTGCCGAAGATGGTCTTTATCGTTTCATTCATGTGGCAGCAGAAGAAGCCGAACACCGTTACCGCAAAGGCAGGCACGAGCAGCGGCCAGTTTCCCCAGTCCAGCAGCATCAGCGGCAGGAAGAGCAGGGCATTTACCATTACCAGCAGCACCGTGACCGGCGAGCGCCTTGTATACACATTGAAAAGAGCGAATATAAGGCAGAAAACAGGCGCAAGGATCGAAAAGCTCATCTTGTCGGTGTATTCGATGTCATAGAAAAAAACGATATAGTCAAAATACGCCAGCACCACCGTGAAGATGATGCCTGCGAAGCTCACGCCGAATTTGAACCATTTATTTGTAACTAAATTTTTTATATTTTCCATTTCAGATATTGTATTAAGAGCATTTAGAATTCGTTCATTAATGAATAATGAAGTATATCTCCATAATGGTTCATTTAAAGAATACTTCATTGAAGGGGTTTGCACATCAATCAATTTACAAACAGTTTCTTCTGTTGCATCTTTTGCAATTCTTGATACACTATTTGCAAATAAGACAATAACTGCAGGAACAAG
>CAMHMM010000219.1 GCA_946186215.1 uncultured Ruminococcus sp.
TGCCACAATGTCATAAAGCAGGTCAATAACGACATGGCATCGGATGCGGATATCTGCACAAGGGCAAACAATTATCTTGCTCTCGACGAGCCCTACAGCGGCGAAACAAAGGTAGTCCACTACCTTGAGGTGCTCCGCGACGAGATAGGCTTTGAGGAGCTTAAAAAGGCTGTGAAAAATCCCCTTACAGGCAAAAAGATCGGCGCATATTACGGCTGCCTTCTTCTTCGCCCGGGCGCTGTCATGGCTATGGATGATCCCGAAAACCCGAAGATAATGGAGGAATTCATCAGGGCGATCGGCGCTGAGCCCGTTATCTACCCCATGAGAAACGAGTGCTGCGGCGGATATCTTTCCCTCGATGACAAGGATGCGGTTGCAAAAAGAAGGGCCAAGATCGCAGACAGCGCGGCTGAATTCGGCTGTGACTGCATGATAACCGCCTGTCCTCTCTGTATGTATAATCTCAAGAAGAATGAATGCGATATTCCTGTGTACTACTTCACAGAGCTGCTTGCACAGGCACTCGGCGTAAATTGAACAGGGGGATTGTAATGGATAAAAGAGAAGAGATCCTGCTTATCAGCGGAGTGAATGTGCGCAAATGTATGCGCTGCGGCAAGTGCTCGGGTACCTGCCCCTCCTATGATGAAATGGAATATCATCCTCATCAGTTTGTGTATATGGTAGAAACGGGAAATATTGAACCGCTTCTCAAAAGTGAATCGCTCTACAAGTGTCTTTCATGCTTTGCCTGCGTTGAAAGATGTCCGAGAGATGTTGAACCTGCAAAGGTAATCGAAGCAGTAAGACTTTCGGCCATCCGCGAAAAGGGCAACAACCACCTGAAGGCAGAGCAAGTGCCTGAGCTTATCGACGATGATACACCTCAGCAGCTCCTGATGAGCGCATTCCGCAAATATTCAAAGTAAGGAGGGAATGACAGATGCATAGAATAGGCGTATTTGTATGCCACTGCGGTACGAACATCGCCGCAACAGTCGATGTCAAGGCAGTTGCCGAGGCAGTAAAGGAAGAATCGGGCGTTGTTTTCTCCGTTGATTATCAGTATATGTGTTCTGAGGCAGGTCAGACTCTCGTTCAGGATACGATAAAGGAACAAAAGCTCACAGGCGTTGTAGTATGCTCCTGTTCACCCCGTATGCACGAGGCTACATTCAGGAAGGCAGCTGCAAAGGCAGGCCTCAATTCCTACATGGTAGAAATTGCCAATATCCGTGAGCAGTGCTCATGGATCCACAAGGATATCATGTCGGGCACCGAGAAAGCGATCATACTCGCAAGAGCAGCCATCGCAAAGGTACAGCTCAATGCTCCCCTCACTCCCGGCAAGACACCTGTTACAAAGAGAGCACTGGTCATCGGCGGCGGTATCGCAGGTATACAGACCGCACTTGACATCGCCGAGGCAGGCTTCGATGTTGATATCGTCGAGAAGCAGCCCACCATCGGCGGAAAAATGACACAGATCGACAAGACCTTCCCCACACTCGACTGCGCTTCATGTATCCTCACACCTAAGATGGTTGACTGCGCTCAGAACGAGAAGATACACATCTACTCCTACAGCGAGGTACAGAAGGTCGATGGCTTCGTAGGAAACTTTACCGTTCAGATAAAGCGCAAGGCTCGCTTCGTTGATGAAAAGAAGTGTACAGGCTGCGGCGAATGTATCGAAAAATGTCCTATGAAGAAGGTGCCCAACGAATTCAATCTGGGACTTGACAACAGAAAGGCTATCTACATTCCTTTCGCTCAGGCAGTTCCCAAGGTAGCCACTATCGATGCAAACTACTGCACAATGCTCACAAAGGGCAAGTGCGGGCTCTGCTCCAAGGTCTGCGGCGCAGGTGCCATTGACTACAAGCAGCAGGACGAGATCATCGAGGAAAAGTACGGCGCTATCGTTGCTGCAACAGGCTACAATCCCATCAAGATCGACAAATTCGATGAATTTGCATATCACCAGAGCCCCGATGTTATCACATCTCTCGAGCTCGAAAGACTGATGAACGCAGCAGGTCCTTCAAGCGGAACTCTCGTTCGTCCCTCATATCTCAACAAACAGGATGATCACAAGGCACATCCCAAGACCATAGTATTCGTACAGTGCGTAGGCTCCCGTTCAACGGAGTGCAGAAAGGGCAGCAAGGAATACTGCTCCAAGATCTGCTGTATGTACACCGCTAAGCACGCTATGCTCATAAGAGAGAAGTACCCTGACACCGATGTATATGTATTCTACATCGATGTGCGTACTCCTGGAAAGCTCTTTGACGAATTTTACCGCAGAGCAGTCGAGCAGTACGGTGTCCACTACATCAAGGGCATGGTCGGAAAGGTCGCTCCCCGTGCAGACGGCTCACTCGATGTTCAGGCATCCGATCTGCTTACCAATGAGCAGCTCCATATAAATGCCGATCTGGTAGTTCTTGCAACTGCTATCGAGCCCGACAAGACTGCAAGAAGCATAGGAACTATGCTCACAGCAAGTATGGATACCAATGATTTCTTCACCGAGGCTCATCCCAAGCTGCGTCCCGTTGAGAGCCCCACAGCAGGCGTATTCCTTTCAGGCGTATGCCAGGGCCCCAAGGATATCCCCGAGACGGTAACTCAGGCAAGTGCCTGTGCAGCAAAGGTAATAGGTCTTCTCGTGAAGGACGAGCTTACCGGCAACCCCTGCGTGGCTACTCCCGACGAGCTCATGTGCAACGGCTGCTCCTCCTGCGAAAAGGTGTGCCCCTACGGTGCCATCACCTATATGGACAAGGAATTCAGGCAGCCTGACAGAACAGTTGCCATCCGCCGCGTAGCACAGGTAAATCCTGCTGTATGCCAGGGCTGCGGTGCCTGCACCGTTGCTTGTCCTTCCGGCGCAATGGATCTCAAGGGCTTCTCGAATAAACAAATCATGGCGGAGGTTGATGCAGTATGCAGGTAAACGGAGAATTCAGACCACTCATAGTTGCATTCTGCTGCAACTGGTGCTCTTATGCCGGCGCTGACCTTGCCGGAACAAACAGACTTAACTATCCTGCGGATGTAAAGATCATCCGTGTTCCCTGCTCATGCAGAGTAAACCCCATGTTCGTTCTCAGAGCGTTCCAGAGAGGCGCTGACGGCGTTATCCTCTGCGGATGCCACCCCGGAGACTGCCATTACACATCCGGCAACTATTTCACAAGAAGAAGAATGACTCTCCTCTTCTCCATGCTGGATTATCTTGGTATAGAGAAGGAACGCACCCGTGTTGAATGGGTATCTGCTGCAGAGGGTGCCAAGTTTGCAAAGACCATGAATGAATTCTGTGAGGCTGTTGCAAAGCTTGGCGAAAATAAGAGATTGGAGGATCTGAGATGCAAGAACTGATAGATCGTGCAAAGCAGCTCCTTGCCGACGGCACTGTAAACCGCGTGGTAGGATGGAAGTCCGGCGAGTTTTCCTTTGATATCACGCCTGCTGTCTTCACCTCTGCTGAGGAGCTCGACAAGGGCTTTATATACAATGATTTCTGCGCTCCGAACCTTTCCAAGTATCTCATAAAGGAATCCCGCAAGGAAGGAAAGCTTCTGGTATTCCTCAAGCCCTGCGACACATACAGCTTCAACCAGCTGCTCAAGGAGCACAGGATACTCCGCGAGAATGTCTATGTGATAGGCGTTCCCTGCCGCGGCAAGGTGGATGTTGATACCGTAAAGGCCATGGGCATCAAGGGTATCACCGATATGGAGAGCGACGGCCAGACCGTTACCATCCACACTCTCTACGGCGACAAGACCGTTCCCCAGTCCGAAACTCTCGGCGACAAGTGCCTTACCTGCAAGAGCAAGAAGCATGTCGTATATGATGAGCTCATCGGCGAAGAGGGAGAGGTAAACAACGACGGCGCACGCTTTGCCCTTGTGGAAAAGCTTGAAAAGATGACTCCCGATGAAAGATTTGAATTCTGGAGAGGCGAGCTTTCCAAGTGCATCCGCTGCAATGCCTGCCGCAATGTATGTCCTGCCTGCTCCTGTGAGAACTGCGTATTTGATAACCCCAATTCCGGTATCCAGCAGAGAGCTGCTGTAAACTCCTTTGAGGAAAATCTTTTCCACATCATCCGCTCCTTCCATGTAGCGGGCAGATGCACAGACTGCGGCGAATGTACGAGAGT
>CAMHMM010000220.1 GCA_946186215.1 uncultured Ruminococcus sp.
CAGAAGGACGCGGGGATAAATATAGAGGTAGACGAAACAGGCACGACATTTGAGGAAAATGCATATTTAAAGGCAAAGGCGATCTTTGATATATCACATCTGCCTACGATAGCCGATGACAGCGGCCTTGAGGTGGATTATCTCAATGGTGCGCCCGGTGTATATTCCGCTCGCTATGCAGAGCCCGGACACCGCTGTGAAAGGATCCTCAGGGAGCTTGAAGGGGTACCCGATGAAAAGCGCACGGCAAGATTTGTGTGTACCATCGTGTATCTTGACCGGACGGGAGAAAAATTCACCGCAAGAGGTACCTGCGAGGGCAGGATAGGCTATGAGAAACGGGGCACCAACGGTTTCGGGTATGATCCGATATTTATGGTCGGCGACCGCACTCTTGCAGAGATGTCATCAGATGAAAAGAACGCCATAAGCCACAGGGGAAATGCGATAAAGATACTTGAACAGTTCCTTGCGGCAAAACCTAAAGTATAACAGGAGCGCTTATGCTTACAAGCAAACAGAGAGCATATCTGAGAGGGCTCGCTTCAAAGGAAGAGCCGCTTTTTCAGGTAGGCAAGATGGGAATAAACGATAATCTTATAAAGCAGACGGATGATGCACTGAAGGCAAGGGAGCTGATAAAGCTTTCTGTGCTTGAAACAGCGCCTGTATCGCCTGCCGAGGCTGCATATGCGTTGGCTGAGGCGACAAAGGCGGAGGTCATCACCACCATAGGCAGCAAGATGGTGCTGTTTCGCAGAAACGCGCAGAAGCCGCAGATCGAGCTGCCCAAGGCAAAGAAGAAATGACGGTGCTTTTCGGCGGCACCTTTGATCCGGTGCATAACGGCCATGTAACTGCTGTCCGTGCGCTGATGAGGGAGCTTGAGGATATCACCCGCGTGATCATCATGCCTGCGTTTGTCAATCCGTTCAAGGCAGGGCTCGATCAGGGCGCATCCCCCGAAAACAGGCTTGAAATGTGTCAGATAGCATTCGGGGATATAGAAAAATGTGTTGTTTCCGACTATGAGATCAGGCAGTCCGGTACGAGCTATACCTACAATACCCTGATGTATCTGCGTGAAGCATATCCCGATGAACAGCTTGTGCTGGCGCTGGGAGGAGATTCCCTTGCCACACTTGACAAGTGGTACAGGGCTCAGGATATTTTAAATATCGCGCTCATCGCAGCAGTGCGCCGCGACAACGAAAATCCCGTTGACGGGTATGCCGAAAGGCTCAGGGCGCTGGGCGGCACGGTGCGTATCATCAGGAGCGAGCCGTTTGTCATATCCTCCACGCAGGTGCGGCAGATGCTTTCCGATGGCAGACCGGTGCAGGGAGTTATCCCCGGAAAGGTCGCGGGATTTATTGCCGAAAAGGGGCTCTATAATGTACAACATTGATGATATAAAGGCAACGCTGAAGATCAGGCTTTCCAAAAAGCGCTTCACTCACAGCATAAATGTGGCTGATGCGGCAGTGCGCCTTGCTGAAAAATGGGGCGCAGACAAGGATAAGGCCTATATCGCGGGACTCGTCCACGATATCTGCAAGGAGATACCGCATCAGGAGCAGCTTATCATGGCGCGTAAGAGCGGCTTTGAGCTCACTGCGGACGAGGAAGCGGCACCGCCGCTGTATCATGCGCCTGCAGGGGCGTATTACGCAAGATCGGTGCTCGGGATAACCGACAGCGACATTCTCGGAGCGATACGCTTCCACACCATAGGCACGGAGAATATGTCACTTCTTGAAGAGGTGATATTCCTTGCCGACCTTATCTCTGAGGAAAGAGACTACAAGGATGCGCCCAAAATGCGCCGCCTTGCCTTTGAGGATAAGGACAGGGCGATACTCGAGGCACTGCGCTTCCAGCTCCCAGATGTGATAGGCAAGGCTTCATACCTTCCCGCACACACAGTAAAGGCATATAATCATTACCTGAGAATATATTTACAGAAAGAGGACAGATAATGGACAATACGATGCAGAAGCTTGAAATCATGGTCAAGGCTCTTGATTCAAAGAGAGCAGAGGATATCAAGGTCATCAAGATAGCCGACCTGACCGTGCTTTCCGACTATTTCGTGATCGCAAACGGCACATCCTCCACACAGACTAAGGCTCTGGCTGATGAGGTGGAGTATCAGGTTGGCGAAAAGGCAGGAGAAAAGCCCAGACAGGTACAGGGCGCTCCCGGCGGAGGCTGGGTAGTTCTTGACTACTCCGACATCATCGTTCATGTGTTCTATAAGGAACAGCGTGATTTCTACAATATCGAAAGACTTTGGCAGGACGGCACGGAGATAGATATTTCCGGCTGGATAACAAAGGAAAACTGACTGACTGCCGCATAATAAAGTGACCTGAAAAGGAGTGTTAATATGGACGAGCTGAATATGGATTCGCTTGACACATCGGGACTGGACACAGGATCGGATGATCTTTACAAGGGGATAGACCTGTATTCCGACAGTAAGTTCAAGCCGGATACATCATCTATGGGGGAGCTGCCCCCGCTGGCATCCATCGACGACCTGCCTGAGCTCCCCGATCTGCCTGATATGCCCGAGCTTCCGGATATATCGGATCTGCCTGAGCTTCCGCCTGTCGGAAGGGCAGCAAGTGCTGCGGCAGTGTCCGTGGGAGACGCGCTATCCTCTCTTGGCAGTCCCGACATCAGTGCAGCTGCTTCTGATGAGCTGCCCGAGCTTCCGAAGCTGTCGGAGATGAGTGATGATTTCGGCACAGCAGGGACCGATGTTTCTTCCGTCCTTTCTGATATGGAAGGAAATGCTGTCGATTCCGTTCCTGATATGAAGCCTATCACGAATGCTGCTGCTGCGGATGATATGATGACACCGCTGGACAGGATCCCTTCTCCGCAGGAGACTCCGGGTCCCCCTCAGCAGTACAGAAGATATTCGGGAGCGGACTACGATCCCAATAATGTAAGCACATACAGACAGACACAGACCGAGCAGAGCGGCTATCAGCCCACAGGCCAGAGTGCGAACAACAGCACAGGCCAGTACCAGAGCAGCCTTGACAAGCTGTATGAAGCCCGCTTTGAGCAGGACTATGAAAAGGCTGAAAAGGGCAAGAAAAAGGCAGGTCTGGTCGGCCTTATCGGTATGATCTGGTACGGCATCAACGCTGCAACGCTGCTTTTCAGCGGTGCAGGCATATTCGGCATCCTTGCACTGGTCGTTGATGCGGCTATGATATATCTGCTGTTCATGTTCAGAAAGGGCAGCAACAAGGCAAGAGAGATACTGGGCTGGCTTGCATCCTTCTCCTGCATAAGAGGACTTCTCGGATTTTTCTCAGATATAGTCTTCGGCGGCGTACTTGCGACATACGGCGGCTTTGGCGCGGCGTTAGGTATTTTCAATGTGCTTTACGGCCTTGCAAATGTCGTCTTCTCGGGATATCTGGCATGGATATTCTTTGCCGATGAGGATGTTGCCGAGTTCTGCAAGTCCATGCGTGACGGCAGTCTCGGAAGAGATGCAGATGATGCACTTACAAACCTGATGTTCTTCCGCAGAAGATAATTATCGGGTGCTTTGCGCAGGAGGGTTTTCCTGCTTATGAAACCACACCGCCGCTGACTTAATGCAGCCTTTCGGGGATTCCTGACGGGCGTGTGTGCGACTAAAAGAGGTTATAGAAATGGAAAAATATGATTTTTCTGCCATTGAACAGAAATGGCAGAAATACTGGGATGAACATGAGAGCTTCAAGGCTGTGAACGGCTCTGACAAGCCGAAATTCTATGCACTGGTAGAGTTCCCCTACCCCTCGGGTGCGGGAATGCATGTAGGGCATATCAAAGCATATTCAGGCCTTGAGGTAGTTGCAAGAAAGAGAAGAATGCAGGGCTACAATGTACTGTTTCCTATCGGCTTTGATGCATATGGTCTCCCTACGGAGAACACCGCTATCAAGACGGGTGTTCATCCCCGCAAGGTAACAGACAACAATATCGTGAAGTTCACTTCGCAGCTCAAAAGAGTGGGCTTTTCCTTTGACTGGTCAAGAGTAGTCGATACCACCGAGGAAAACTACTACAAGTGGACACAGTGGATATTCCTGAAAATGTTTGAAAAGGGACTTGTTTTCAGGGATAAGACACTTGTAAACTACTGCCCCTCCTGTAAG
>CAMHMM010000221.1 GCA_946186215.1 uncultured Ruminococcus sp.
CGCCAGGCGGGAAAAGAAAACACACTGGATGATGTTGACATATGATGTGTGGCTTTTTTGTTAAGATTCAACAAAAATCAGAATGCGCCATTTCAGGTACTTTACATCGGGCAGCTGCTGTGATATCATGTAAAATAGGGAAGAATACCATCCGAATGGTGAAAGGCGGGAAATATATGTATCAAGCCGGGAACGCTCTTGGGAAAAGCGTGCTCAGAAAGCGTGCGAGAGACTTCGTGTCGTGGCTTTTGTCTTTTTTAATGGTTGACACCGCTGCAGGTGACAGTTTATGCAGGATCGGAAACGGTAACGGTGAAAACGAGCGAGCTGAAGGTCAACACAGACATTCTTTCTCCAGGCACTGAGATAATGTATGACGGAGATCAGGGAGAATATGCTGACTATGGTGTCGCAATAGTAAAGATCTATGACCTCGGTTCGGGATTTATTTATTCTGATGATGGCGGATACCCTTATTACAATGTAGTGGGTTCCTTTAATGATATTGTAAATTCATATAATGAGTATAAGCCTGCGGAGGCACGCTTCAGTACAGATGATGTCTTTGATTCCTGGCTGGTCACCGGAGTGGGTGAGCTTCGTGCATTGGGGACTGACCTTAAGGGAGCGGTTGATGTATATCTGAAAGCGCAGTACAATGGTGTTTCGCCCATAGTTTACCATATCACAAACGGCTCAAATGCTGCATCAAATCCCGATCATTATACAGAGGGCGTGGGTGTGGCTTCTATCGCAGATGCAGTTCCCGATGAAAACTATGAATTCGGCGGATGGTTTGCCAATGCTGAGTTTACAGGCAGTGCAATAACATCTATCGCTGCAGATGCAACAGGAACTGTCGATCTGTACGCAAAGATCACGCCCAAAACCTATCCCGTCAGCTTCGATACCAAGGGCGGAGCCTGGAATGACGGTTATACAGCACCATCGGAATACACCTACGGCACCGGCCTGACACTTCCCGCTGCAGAGAATATCAGCAAGGAGCATAAGGTATTTGACGGGTGGTACGACAATTCTGATTGTATCGGAGATAAATTTTACGAAATATCTGCATCGGATTCGGGCGATAAGGCCTTCTATGCAGGCTGGGCAGATAAGGCTGACCGCGACATGACGGTCACTATTGCAGACTGGACATACGGTGAGACTGCAAGTGTTCCCACGATAGAAAACGCTTTTTCAAATGACTATACAATAAGCTATTCCGGCAGGGACGGTACCTCATACGGTCCGAGCAGTGTTAAGCCTGTGAATGCAGGAAATTATACTATCACGGTAACTGTGGATGAGGACGATACTTATAATGCCGCTTCTGCTTCCGATGATTTTGTGATAAAAAAGGCTCTGCTTGCGGTAAAGGCCAATGATAATACCATCACCTACGGTGAGCTCGCAGATGACAACGGCTTTGTTTACGGAAAGGGGACAAAGGACAGCTCAGGCACCGTTACATATGATTACAGCGGTTTCACACCTGCTGCCGCAGATATCAGCGGAGGGATATCCTACAGCTTTGAGGATATAAATAACAATGAGTACCTTCCCGGAAGCTTTGTCGGTGATTACAGTATTATCCCGTCGGGACTTTCCTCGGAAAATTACGAGATAAAGTTCGTTGAAGGAAAGCTGACCGTCGCTAAAAAGGAAGTATCCGTATTTTGGAGCAATAAAGTATCCTTTACCTATGAAGGCAATGAGCATTGCCCGGATGCAAGCGTCAGAAAGACTGACTTTTTTGGTGACGACTATGATCTGATGGGGGATGACAGACTGGGCGTGACCGTAACAGGCACAAAGGTCACCGCAGGCGGCAAAGCGATAAATGCGGGCGACTATACAGCCACAGCAGCCCTGAAGTTTAAAGGTGATGCAGTGCCTCTTGAAGACTGCTATACACTGGTCAATACTACAAAGGGCTTCACGATAACACCGAAGGCAATTGTGATAACCTGGGATACGGACAGCTTTGATTATGACGGCACACCGAAATCTCCGACACCGACAGTGGAGGGCATCGTTGCCGTTGACACCTGTGATAAGGCTATACAGATCACAGCAAAGCAGGGCTCATCTCTTACAGGCGGAAATGCGGTAAATGTCGGCAGCTACACCGCAGCGTTGACGATAGACTTTGATGAAGACGGTGACGAAGACAACTACTCCATAGATCAGGATGATCTTTCGCAGGATTTTGTGATCAATTCCGTGGATATCCACCCGGGTGTAACGATCGCCGACTGGGAGTACGGCTCTCCCAATGAACCGCAGCTCACAGCAGGCTCCAATCCCGGCAATGCCGCTATTACATATTATTATAAGGTAAAGGGTGCTGCAGACAGCACATACAAGTCATGGCAGGAGCCGCCGACGAATGTCGGCCAGTACACTATAAAGGCTGTTATAGCTCCGACTGCGAATTACAGCGGCGGTGAAGCGACTGCGAATTTCAGGATCACTCCCAAAACGGTCGGCCTTACATGGGGCAGCGGCGAGCTTACCTATAACGGTGAGGATCAGCTGCCGGAGCTTACTCTCACGGGCATAATTCAGGGTGACACCTGTGTTGCCACAGTGACCGGGAAAAAGAAAAATGCGGGAAATAATTATACTGCCACAGTAACGGCACTTTCAAATCCGAACTATGTTCTTCCCGGCGAAGGCAAGACAAAGAAATTTTCTATCGCGCCAATAACAGTCGGCCTTATATGGGGTAGCGGTGAGCTTACCTACAACGGCAAGGAACAGATACCTGAGCTTACCGTTACGGGTATCATTCAGGGCGACACCTGCGTTCCCACGGTAACAGGCAAGCAGAAGAACGCGGGCGATAACTACACTGCGACTGTGACGAAACTTTCCAACAGCAACTATGCTCTTCCGGCTCAGGGCACTTCAAAGGTATTCTCCATATCGCCCATAACTGTGAGCCTTACATGGGGCAGCGGTGAGCTTACCTACAACGGCAGGGAACAGCTTCCGCAGCTGGAAATCACCGGTGTGCTTCAGGGCGACACCTGTGTTCCTACGATAACGGGCAAACAAAAGGATGCGGGACAGAACTATACTGCGACAGTTACGACACTTTCCGACAGCAACTATGCTCTTCCGCAGGATGGCACATCGAAAATATTTTCCATTGCTCCTCTGACGGTCGGACTCCAGTGGGGAAATACCAGCTTTGTATACAACAAGACCGAGCAATGCCCCGAGGTGACGCTCACAGGCGTGCTTCAGGGTGATACCTGCACGGTAACAGTGACCGGCGGGCAGACAAACGCAGGCCAAAACTATACAGCGGAGGCAACCTCAATTTCAAACAGCAATTATGCCCTTCCCGAAAGAAGTACAACACTTTTCAGCATTGACAAGGCTCCGCAGAATGCGCCCGCTGTTACAGCAGTAAATGAGACGGTCGCAGGCAAGAATGACGGAAAGATAACCGATGTGGATGACACAATGGAGTACCGCACAGACAAAACGACCGTATATACTGCAATTGGGAGCGGTGTCACCGAAATTGATGCGCTTGCGTGCGGAAAATATTTTGTGCGCTATGCGGAAACGGCCAATTACTACGCATCCCCTGCGGCACAGGTTATCGTGGGTTCAGGTGATCAGGTGACCATCACATTCGATACGGACGGCGGAACGCCTGTCGCTGCGATAACACAGGATTATAACACAGCTGTGACTGCCCCTGCGGATCCCGTAAAGGATATGTCAAAATTCGGCGGATGGGATAAGCAGATCCCGCAGCTTATGCCCGACACTGATATGCTCATTACGGCGCAGTGGATACCTCTCACAAAGGTAGCAAGGGTAGAGCCGAAATGCCTTGAAAGCGGCAATATACTCCATTACAAAGCGCCTGACGACTCACTTTATCTTGATATACACGGCCTTCAGCCGACCACGGAGGCGGGCGTTTATCTCCCGCCCAAGGGACATACACCGGGTGCGCCTGTGATCGAGAACAGAGTTGAGCCTCAGGTCGGCAAGGAAGGCAGCTACGAGGAAGTTATATACTGCACCGTGTGCAGTGCCGAGCTCAGCAGGGTACCGAAGGTAATCCCGGCGCTCACTTCTCCCAAGCCTACACGCCCGACCACACCTGTCGGACCCTCCGGAACGCCTGTTACG
>CAMHMM010000222.1 GCA_946186215.1 uncultured Ruminococcus sp.
GAGCGCCACCTTGCCAAGGTGGAGGTAGCGAGTTCGAGCCTCGTAATCCGCTCCAGCTAAACCTCTCTGATGAAAGTCAGAGAGGTTATTATTTTCTTCAGACAAATATATACGACCGCCCTTCCCGTTTGCAGCGGGAAGGGCGTGCTTGTTTTTATCGCATGGTGCGTGCTTAAATTTCCGTAATGTCGTTTTTGGTAAGTGTCGTCCACTTGCCGTTTACATATGCCTTGACTGCATAGCCAGTGTCACCCTTTTTCACGGTGAGCTTGGCAGATGTCTTCTTGGTTTCGCCGACCTTTTTCAGCTTGCCGTTTGAATAGCGGTAGATAGCGTATTTCTTTGCGCCCTCAACTGCATTCCATTTAAGCGATGCCTTTCCGTTTGCAGAAGTCACGGAAACACGGGGCTTCCCCGATGCACCCTCGGCCTTAACGGTGATCTTGTACGATTCGTCTGTGCCCGACGATCTTCCGCCGATTACATAGCGCACCATGAATTTATATGTCTTGCCCTTCTGTGCCTTTTTGTAGGTGTAGGATGTGGACTTTGTCTCGCCGATCTTTGAGTATTTCTTTCCTGAAAGGAGATATACTGTGTATTTTTCAGCCTTCTTCACCTTGTCCCATTCAAGCACAATACAGCCGTTCTCATCGGTGTGGCCGGATATTCTGAGCTCCGCCTTTTTGGAAACATCAGCATTTACATCAGCATACGAAGGCTCGGGAATATATGAATATACATAATCATAGTTTGCTGCAGGAATATCGTAGGAGTATGTGACTGACGGCGCAGTTGTGACAGGTACACTGGTATCCGCAGGGATGATAGGCAGCTCCTCGGGTACGATAACTGGTGTTGGATCGGTGGGGGTTATCACAGGTGCCGGATCAGTCTGTCCCGGATCAGGATCAACGGGAATAAAGGGAAGGTCAAGTGCCGACACGCTCACTGACATTGACATCATAAGCGCAGCCATCGCTGCGGTTATCTTAAGAGTATTTCTCATTTTGTTTTGCCTCATTTCAATAGTTGCTGTACCACTTATAGTCGTAGTGGTTTTCATCGTAATAGTTAAAGTCGCACAGATAATATTCCCTGCCGTCTGATGCCCTGAAATAATAGAAGGTCACAGGCGAGGAGCTTTCGGTGGGATAATCGGTGCCGAGAACACACACCACTCTGTCGATGTCAGCGCCTGTATCCGCAAAGGTCTTCGTTTCCTTTCTCAGATACTCAGCATTGCTGTCGGTGAACATATGCGCCATTTCTATGTAGTATTCCGTGGTCTCATCCTCTGTTGTGCGCCATCTGATATCGGGCAACTTTATGCTGCCGTATTTTACATCAGAAAGATAGTCTTCCTTTTCGCTGCCGTATGCGGTGATCAGCCATCTGTCCATGCGGCCGTTGAGATTGTGCTCCTGCAGAAGCTTTGAACATTCAAGTGCAGCGGCAGAAGCGTCACTTTCGGTATTGCTCCGTATGACCAGCAGGGCAAAATCGTTCTCGCTGCACGAAGAGCCGTGCTCACTGCATATAGCCGTCAGCTCATCCCATGTAAGGGAAAGAACTTTTTTCTCCAATGAGCGGGAGAAGGTATCCCCCGTGCTTTCCACGCTGCCGAAACTGGAGCCGTCGATGACGATATCGTTCATGCTGCTGTATATTTCATAATCGAAATCCTGCAGCTTGTCGTGGAGAACTACCGTTGTGCCGTCCTCCGTTTCGCTTTTTGATACGATATCACAGGCACCGTAGCTGCTTTTGGCGCTTCTGTACAGCTCTTTGGCAGTTTTTATCCTGCCGCAGGAGGCAAACAGCACCATAACTGTCGCCGCAAGTATGCAGGATATTTTCAGCCTCTTTTTCATTGGCTCCCTTTCTTGCGGGCAAAGCCCGCCGTTACCAGCGCTTTTGCTTCTGAAATAACCTTCATTTGCAGCCCGGTAACTTTTGATGATGGATTTCTTTAAGACCAATCTTTGCGGGCAAAGCCTGCTGTTACCCGAGCTTTTGCTTCTGAAATAACCTTCATTTGCAGCCCGGTTACTTCTGATGATGGATTTCTTTAAAACCATCCTTTGCGGGCAAAGCACGGCGTTACCTGATATTATCTGAAAGAAGCATACAGAACTTTTCAGATTATAACAAAACGCTGCCCTGCAAATACAAGGCAGCGCCGCAAATATGCATATTACAGATCTACATAATAGGCATTGCCGTTTTCATCTGCAGCATTGTCATTGACAACATAATATGCCTTTGCCTGAGCCGCATTGACATAGACCATGATAGAACGGATCTGCTTTTTGGTGCCGCCGCGGTATGCAGCCTTGCACTTTTCAACTATCTCTTCTGCTGTATAGTTACCGCCCTGAAACTGCAGCTCCAGAGGCAGTGCGTTTGCAGCTTTTGTCTTTTTTGCAGCAGTCTTTTCTGTTGTTGCGTTATCAGCGATTATGTCTTTCTTTTCCCTTGCCATGTGGTGCACCTCCATATATGTATGCATTAAGTATAACACCGACTGAAACAATTGTCAATATTATATTCAAAAAAATATGTATAAATCATCCGTATTTTGCAATTTTATCTTTTGAAACAGCAAAAATCTCCAGCCGGCCGGACGAGAGATACTGTTGAATTATTTATTTGCCATCTGCGGCTTCATACCGTATTTTTTGATAAGCAATTTGAAAAACAAGGGCTGCAGGAAAAATGCAAGGATAAATCCGAGCACCAGACATACTGCCAGTGAGAGCCAAACTTCCCTGAAAAACGAGGGCTTGCTTGCAAGCATACCCGTGCGGGCACTGGTCATGCCGTCTATACCGCCCTGCATATCCGCAATGCTCGTCTCTACTTCCTTTATGCCGCCCTGAATGCCTTCCTTTGCGCCGTTGAGCCGACCAAGCTCCTCGGGATCCTCGGTGTGGGCGATACCCGCTTCTATGTCCGCAAGCTGAGCGTTCATATCATCAAGCTTTGCACGCTGCTCGGTCTGCTGTGCAGTAAGATCGTTTATCTGCGCCTCAAGGGCTGATGCCTGTCTGTCGATAGACATACCTGCAAGAGTTGTCATTGCAAAGCACATCACAAAGGTGAGAAAAGGCGTGTAGATGATATCCGAAAGAAGTGCGGACAGCACCTTGCCCTTGGTGCTGTTGGGATCCGCGCCGAACTTTGCACATAATTTATCCGAAAGGGGTTTCATCGGAACGACAAAGCCGATTATCAAAGAGATGATAAAGCTTATTATAAGGCTAAACAGCCAGCTCGGGACTTCAAAATGCCCCGAAAGCAGTGAGCCGCAAAGAGACATACACAGGCTCATGGAAGCTCCCATTAGCACACTCATCATCATGCCGATCTTTTTCATATCCGTTCTCCTATCATTTATACCTGAAGCGTCTGAAAATCCCTTCTTTTCAAGCCCGATGCTGTCGTTTGATGCTTTATGTGTCTATATTAATATCATAACACTGCAGAAGCGTATTGTCAATATGAATATAAAAAATTATGAAATTATTGGATATTTTAGACTAATTGACACATTATGATTCGCAGACAGATCTGTAAACGATCGTAAGCGACTATTGAGCACATTTATCAGATAAGCCATATATACCGGGATACACTGTACATAAATTTGTGCATTCATACAATTTGATCCCGGCCCTCTTGACAAATATCGCAGGATATAGTAACATAACAGTGTTATATAACACCGTTATGTAGTGGAGGACATCATATGAGCGATATGGAACGCAGGCAGAAGCTGCTGGAATGTGCAAAAAAGGAATTTGCGGAAAAGGGCTTTGAAAAGGCATCACTCAGGAAGATCTCAGCCGATGCGGGACTTACCACAGGGGCGATATACTTCTTCTTCAAGGATAAAAACGGCCTGTTCAGCGCAGTGGTCGAGGAAACGCTGGGCGGCTTTATGGCGATACTCAAAGAGCATTTTGCCGAGGAGGACGAAGCGGATCCCGCGGAGTATGTACACATCAGAGGAGACCATGATGATTTTGCGGAGCGGCTGGTCAATTTTCTCTATGATAATTATGATGTGATGATGCTGCTTTTCGATAAGGCGCACGGCTCGGGATATGAAAATTTCCTCGATACCGTGATAGATATGCTGGAAAG
>CAMHMM010000223.1 GCA_946186215.1 uncultured Ruminococcus sp.
TCCTTACAAACGGCGTGATAAGCGTAGATACCAAGCGCAGGACAGTCACTGCCAACGGCAACAAGGTGCGGCTCACATCCATCGAATACGGTATCCTTGAACATCTTCTTGTAAACTGCGGCGATGTCTGTGCCATTGACGATATTTACCGCAGTGTATGGCATGAAACGCCGTTTTCAGTAAAAAAGACCGTTGTGGAGCACATCAGGCGCATCCGCAGCAAGGTAGAGCCCGATCCGCATAATCCCTGCTATATCAAGGCTGTTTTCGGCATAGGCTACAAAATGGAATTTGTCCGAGGCGCATGAACACAAGCTCTTAGCCCTTCCGTTCGCGGAAGGGCTTTCCTTTTGGACAAAAAACCGACAAAGTCAAGGAGCATATGCTCTGTCTGCCGTGTTGTCATAAAACATTACATTTTGGTTACAGTTTGATTTATTCGTTGTAATTCTGCCCGTTTTTTGATAAAATTAATCTGGTAGCGTATGTTTCATTTAATCCTGACCATTGGCGAAGGATAGTTATACAGTGTTTTACTGGAAATTGATAAGAACGGCCGTATGTGCATGATCCGGTATGGGATCGTTTTCACGGAGGTAATGCTGTGAAGAATAAAAAGAGCTTGAAAGATAAAAAAATAAAAACAGGCGGGCTTGAACAGAGGATATTCAATCTGTGCCTGGGCGTGATCGGGCTGATGTGCGCGGGCTTTGCTGCTGTACTGATCTGGCAGATGTCGGCGTTTACGCAGGTGGTGACGGATGCCTCGGAAAAGCAGCGCGAATCGATACAGAATATTTCATCCTCCACTATGAGCATAGTGGCTACCGAGAGCCTTGCAAACAATGCGCGGCTCGAGGCTCTTGCGATTGACCTTATCATAAGAAATGCCAATGAGACGGGCAAGACTATTGATGCAAACTCCTTTGACGAGCTCAAATATGACCGTTCCCGCAGGGAGGATCTTATCATCCTTGATACACAGGGGCATATCACATACAGCACCGATGAAAGCGTTGATTGCTTTGCTGCAGGTGACAGCGATGTCAGAGATTCATCATACCCTCAGTTTGCGGAATTCACAAGGAAGGCTCTTGAAGGCGAAAGCACCACAGCAGTAGTTGAGATAGGGGACAGAAGCTTTTATATGGCAAGCGCCTACATTCCGTCGGTGGGCTATTCTCTCATTACTGCCCTTGATGTGGAGCTGGCAAATACATCCACAAGAGATATGCTTGAAAACTACGACCGTGTCCTTGAAGAGGCAAGGACGGTATCAAAAGAAAATCTTGCCAGATCACAGACGACTATCCTCGTGCTGCTCCTTGTGATAATGGTTATTTCCCTGTATACCGCTTTGAAGCTGGGCAACAGGATAGTTAAGCCCATGAATGTGATGATGGATGAGATCACCAATTTTCAGACCGGCAATGTAGTGTTTGAGATGCGCGACGAATACCGTACGGGAGATGAGATAGAGGAGCTTGCCAAGGCGTTTACGGATGTTTCGCACAAGACCATGGAATATGTAAAGAAGATAATGGCGATCACTGCGGAAAAGGAAAGGATCGGCGCAGAGCTCAGCGTTGCAACTCAGATACAGGAGGATATGCTTCCCAATATATTCCCGCCCTATCCCGAAAGAAAGGAATTTGACCTTATTGCATCAATGAACCCGGCCAAGGAGGTCGGCGGAGATTTCTACGATTTCTATATGATCGACCACGACCATCTGGGCGTTACCATAGCCGATGTATCAGGCAAGGGCGTTCCCGCCGCACTGTTTATGGTCATTTCAAAGACGCTTCTGAAAAACTATGCGCTTATGGGCGCTTCCCCGAAGGAAGTGCTCGAATATGTGAACCATCAGCTTTGCCAGAGCAATAAGGCGGATATGTTCGTTACGGTGTGGATCGCCAAGATCGAGCTTTCCACAGGAAAGGTAGTAGCCGCCAATGCAGGGCACGAATTCCCTGCGATAAAAAGATCAGACGGCAGCTTTGAGCTTTTCAAGGACAGACACGGTTTTGTTGTGGGCGGCATGGACGGCATTTCCTACAAGGAATATTCCTTCAAGCTTGAAAAGGGCGACAGCTTCTTTGTATATACCGACGGCGTTGCAGAGGCAAACAATGTGAATAACGAGCTTTTCGGTACGGACAGGATGATCGAGGCTCTGAACAGGCATTCTGATGATGATATGTCTGATTTTCTCGTGGGTGTGCGCAGCGATATCGACAGCTTTGTAGGAGAGGCTCCTCAGTTTGATGATATCACCATGCTGTATTTCAGGTATTACGGCCCATCCGGGAATACCTCGTATATAGAAAAGAAAGCCACCTATGAAGCATCAGTGGATAATATCACGGCTGTGACGGAATTTGTTGATACGATACTCGGCAATATCGGCTGCGCCATGAAGACCATGAAGCAGATAAATGTGGCGATAGATGAGATATTCAGCAATATTGCGCTCTATGCATATGAGGAGGGCGAAACGGGAGACTGTGTCGTTCGGGTGAGATATAAGAGCGATTATTCGCAGGTAACTCTGCTTTTTGAGGATCGTGGAAAGGAATATGATCCCCTTGAAAAGGAAGATCCCGATATAACCCTTTCCGCCGAGGAAAGAGAAATAGGCGGGCTTGGCATATTCATAACAAAGAAGCTCATGGATGAAGTGGCTTATAGCCGCAGGGACGGGAAAAATATCCTTAAACTGGTAAAATCCCTTAAATGATGCGGTACAGGCATACCGTATATGAAAAAACGGGACGAATGCCGGAGAAATGATAATGACAGTACCCGAAGACAGATCATACGGAGGAAGAAGCAATGAAGAATGTAAGAAGAAAAGCAGCTGCTCTTGCGGCTTTGTCGCTTGCGTTTGCAGCAGGCGGATGTTCCTCGTCAGGCGGGGTACAGGAAAACACTGCTGAGACAACGACTGCCGTTACGGTGGAGATCAACACAGAAACGCTCTCAGCAGAGGATTCCAAAACAATGGATGATGTGGCTGATCTGCTCAGGGATGAGGAGCTCGAAAACAAGACGATCAAGTGGTTTTCGTTCTATGATCCCTTCAATGCGACTACATCGGGCAATACAAAAGCTTTGTCACTGGAGCTTTTTGAAAGAAAGTACGGCGGCAGTGTGGAGTATATCCCTACCACATGGAGCAACAGATTTTCCGATCTTTCCACGAATATCCTCGGCGGAACGGGCATAGATTTTTGTGCGGGCGGCGATTTGGATTCATTCCCCAAGGGCGTTCCCAACGGTCAGTTTGATCCCTATGATCAGTACATCGATTTTAACGACGACCTGTGGAGCACCGTAAAGGATCTCAATGATCAGTTCGAGCTCAAAGGCAGCCATTATCTTATGTGTACTCAGCCCACACCGGGTGAGGTCGTGATATACAATAAGCAGACCATCGAATCCATGGGTTTTGAGGATCCTGCAGAGCTTCTTGAAAAGGACGACTGGAACTGGACAACATTCAAGAAGATGCTTACGGATTTTGTTGATGTGGACTCCGAGCAATACGGACTGGATGGCTGGTTCAACGAAAAGCCCCTTATGCTTACAGGCGGTGTTGCACCTGTGGAGCTCAGGGGGGGCAGACTGGTATCCAATCTTTTCGATGAACGCCTTGAAAAAGCTATGAATTTCATGTACGACCTCAATCAGTCGGGGCTGGTGCTTGACAAGAACCTTTTCAACTGGACAGTACATGATGAATATATAGGCGAGGGCAAGGAGCTTTTCTATATTTCGGGTATGTACGCGCTTGAAGGCGCTCCAGAGATATGGACAATAAAATACGGCGCTCCTGAGGATGTAATGTTCGTACCTGTGCCCAGAGGCGACGACACCGATGCGTATTATCTGCCTGCGGGCATGGAAGCATATATGCTCTGTAAGGGCGCTGCCAATCCTGTTGGCACGGCAAGGTTCATGGAATGCATCATAGCCGCAAGCTATGATGAAAACGCTCAGGAGATCGCAGACCAGAAGCTTCGTGATAACTACGGCTGGACGGACGAGCTCATAGACATGAGGAAAAAGATCGCCGGGCTTACCGCAGAGCATCCGATGTATTCGATACATACAGGTGTTCCCACAGAGCTCA
>CAMHMM010000224.1 GCA_946186215.1 uncultured Ruminococcus sp.
CATGGGTGTACTGGGTTCGTTCGCTGGAACGAGAACAGTGATCGTTCCGCCGTTGCCTACTACCACAAAATGGCCTACAAACGGTGCAACCTTAACGATATCATTGGTAAATGTTGTAGGATTCCAAACATACTTGGTCTCCAGCGAAGCAGGATCACAGTTTGAGGAAGCTGTACCAAACTGGAGAATGATATTCTTCGTACCATCAATAACATAGTTATTGCAGGTGTTGCCCGAAGGGATATAGCACGAATCGCTGATCTTATACCATGTACCGCCATATTCTGTTAAGTTCAGACCGTCATATTCTGTAGCTGTAGGACTGATCGTCGTAGAATGGCTTACCTGAGACAGTGTCTGACCGTTAAGATCAATAGGAGTACCTCCTGCAGCAGGATTGCTCAGAACATCTTCGGCTGTCTTTGTATGCTCAGTAATAAATTTTGCAAAATTCGGACTTCCGGGCATCTCTGTGAAATTACCTGTTGTATCGTCCCATGTTGCGAGAGTTGTTGTTGCACCCGAGAAACCACTATTGTCATCATTAAAATACTGCTTATAAAGCCCCTTAAAGGTTTCAAGCTCAAAATAATCCTTCGAGCTGCCGGCACCGTTCTTATCGAAAAGTGTAACGCCGGAAGGAAGCTGGAACTTTCTTACGCATGAATACTCTGGAGTGGTATTTTCTACGAGAGTCCAATCAGTATTGGGTGCTGCATCGTAATTTACTGCGATGGGAGATGTTATAATTGTATGAGCGTCAACTATTTTGCCGGCAAGAGTATGGCCTGAAGCATAATCTGTAAGTGAATATGCACTAAAATTGTAAACAGGGTGATCACTGGATTCATCGCCGTTTACATCAATGGGACTTGCACTCTTTGTAGGATCATATGCAATAATGCCCTTTACAACATTCAGTGTCGTTCCTGCGTCAACTATATTTGCCGGATGCTTGTTAGAATCCGCGTCTGCGTTCACAAGCGATACGGACGCTCCTGTAACAGTAACATCACTTTTGCTAACAACAAGATAATTGCAATAATACTTACCTGTGAATGAACCATCTGAAGCTTTTTCAAGGCAAGTTGTGTAATTACCCGAGGCACCGTGTATATCGAGAACTTCAAATACTCCGTTTGCACGCAGTTTAGCATTAGCAGGGCTGTCAATTACCATATTCGGTGTTATGACATTGACTACCTTTCCTGTATCGGTTCCATCACCGAATTTATGGTTGTTACCGCCGCCGTTTTCAAATCTTAATGCATAAAATGTTGCACCGCTTTGATAGAAATCGCCTTTCGCATATCCGTTGTTCATATCGAACTTTCCATGTACGAACATGGTCTGATCACTGCCGATATACAAATTCGGGTTAGTAGCCATATTGCTGTAATCGCCGTATATGAACAGATCATTTTCGGTATCAACATCATTCTGGCAGTACAGGTCGCCAACAACGCTGGCACCGCCGATACTCATGATAGAAGTCGAACCGGTAGCAGAACTCATGGACACGATAGCCTTGGAAGCCTTGGGTGCATCAGGAGCGGCCTCACTGCTCTTGTAAATAACAGATGTGCTTACAGGCTGATCATCGTAAATAACAGTAGCTGTTACCTTGATAACAAATTCATCACGGTTTCTGATACCTTCGAGGAACTGTTCCTCATAGTCAGCGCCCGAACCAAAGTTGTACTTTCTGTCAAGCACCTGTACCTTGATCGTTACGATCTTACCGGCATCTTCTTCGTAATCGGCCAGTTTCTGGGAATTGTCGCCGCCTGAAAAAGACTGCTGATAGTGTCTGAAATCAGATACCTTCTTCTCTGCATCATAGTTTACATAGTAAACGAGAGTGTCATCAACGCCCTTTACGACCTTATTTGAGCCTGAATCAGGTGTAGGTGCTGAAGTCTGTGTGATATGATACTGGCTGGAAATGCCTGACGGGCATTTACCTCCTCCAAGATCGGATGCAATAAGGTTTCTGGACTTCTGCAAATCCTCTGTGATCTGTATGATCTCTGCAGCCGTCTTGTCCTTAGTCGCAGCCTTCAGGGCAGATGCATAGTACTGGTTGTAGTTGGGGCTCGTGGGATCTGTCTCGATAGATACGGGCACACGATAGAGGTCAAGCTCCAGTGCACGGCCTGCTGCGATCTTGGTAAACTGATTGGTTCCGTATGTTACATCGCCTGTGCCGGGATTCACAGTTTTGGTAAGCTCGTAGTAATAGCCGCTTACAGTATGGTCTGCTGACTCAATGTCCTCGGTGTTCTTGTCGGCAAGTATCATATCATGATAGATGTCGAGCACCGATCTCGCGGTGTAGTAAGCCTGTGATTCCTCATACTGGAGCATAACGCGCCTGTTTGAGGAGTAGACCACCGCTACCGAACCGGCAAGCAGGAAGATCAGTACGAACATTATGGTAAGTACCATAACGAGTACCGCACCTTTTGCCTTGTACGGCTTTCTTCTTTGCATCGTAATTCCTCCTTAAAAAATCGCTCAGTTTGCTGCACCGATAGACTTTCATAAGGTCTGCCGCACGCTGCAAACGGCAGTTTTTTGCACACTCTTCCGGAGTATGCAGTGACCGCAGTATAGTGCATGAATACGGGACATGGTGTGCATACCATTTCAAAGCCCGGATAACGATCTCCCCGCTTCCGGCAGGGAAAGCTGATCCGTTCTTAATACCCGCCGTGCATAGCGGGCAGTCCCTCACTGCGATGCTTTTCGTTCCCGCACGGTTTCCGAGACCATGCGTTCACAATATGCGAACAGCCGTCTGTCTTCCGGACAGGGCGATCCGCTTTTTCATGGGATGAACCTTTCTGTCGCAATGACCGCCAGAAGGGCACATACTCCCATAATCATATTGTACCCTTTTTGTCTTATTTTGCAAGCGATATTTATAAATTTTATGTGAATTTTACATTAATTCGTTCATATTTGCACTATTCACTTTTCAAATAACTCCCCGTTATACCCTTTATAAAAAGAGTAGATCCCGAATGGTCTATGCCAAATTATTACAATAAAAATACACAAATAGAGCAGCTCTGTTTTGTGGGATATGCAGATTTTTGGCTTTTTACCCGTTTTTTTATGCTTTTATTCAGACATAGCTTGACTTTTCTGAACTTTTTTGCTATAATTATCTTAACATTTTGGAATATTGTTTTTTGTTCTGAATCTACTCCCCGGGAGGTAATCTATATGAAAAATAAAAAGGCTTTACCACGCGCTTTAAAAGCGTTCACACTGCTTGAACTGATAATCGTTATTGCGATCATCGTTATCATGTCAGCTATAATCGTTCCCAATATCGCATCACGCCGCAGGATCGCCAAGATCGAGGCAGCAAACGGCGAAGCTCAAAGCATCTATATGGCCGCTCAGGATTATATGAATTATCTGCAAAAGTATAACAAGAAGGCAGATCAATATGTCGGCAAATATGAGGCAAAGAACTGGGGAAGCGGAAAAGAAAATATATCAGTAGGCGACGGCAAAAAGATGGGAAATAACGGCATCGTTGGCTTTATGTCCTGCAACGGCGGTCTGCTTTCTCTCACTGACTGCACCTGCTACACCAACAAAGCTGGAACTGTGCCTGATCCCAGACTGCTCAAGAAAGCTTTTGAGGGCATTGTCGGCAGAGGTCTTGGCTATAAGAATATAAAAGATTATACAGGCTACAGTGTCTCTTACAAAGGCGAAACGGTATACTCCACAGTTTGTGAAGAACTCAATGACAAAAACAAAGGTATGGGCGGAGACTTTGGTCCCTCCTCATTCTTTATCATCTTTAATCCGAACAATTATTCAGTTCGCAATGTTTACTTCACTCAGTTCAAAACACAGAAGGAATATGCCAAGAAGGATGCGATCTGGACAAGGATCTGTGAAGGCAAGTATATATACGATGATGGTTCACAAGAAAATTATGCTTTCCTTTTCAGAGGTTTTTCCAGTCTTTACAGCGGCAACGAAAAGTACAGGATCTCTCAGGAGATGTCCACTAACAAGCTGCTTGCTACGAAAATAACTAAGGGCGACACAACTACAAGATCTATCGCATATATGGGACAGTATCCCATGCCTGCATACCCTGTAAAG
>CAMHMM010000225.1 GCA_946186215.1 uncultured Ruminococcus sp.
TAATCTATTAATAAACAGCCGGTTCTTCACCGACCACCCCACCCTATTATAAGGTATACCGTCCCAAATGTCAAGCTTTTTTTACGGGCAAAGCCCGCTGTTACCCGTACTCTATTGTGTAGAAGAATATTCATCAGTGGCTCGGAACTTTTATATTCACCATTATTTTACACTAACGGCAGGCAGAGCCTGCACCCTCCCGGTCGGCAAGGCCGACAGCTGCCCGTATGATCTTTTGTATGAAATCGTTCATTTGAAGCTCGGAACTTTTATGCTTACTATTTCTTACACTTATATCGGCAAGGCCGACAGCTGCCCGTATGTTCTTTTGTACGGAATCGTTCATTTGGAGCCCAGAGCTTTTATGCCTATTATTATTTTGCACCCACCCATACGCTTATTCGCCGACAATCTTTGACCTGCAGTCCGGAGTATAAAAATCGCCCCGACAGCTCTCAATGTGAAAGCTATCGGGGTGATGTCTGGATCAGATCAGTTGATCAGGCGTTTCTTGCTGCGAAGCAAGCGCTGCAGTAGATGGGATCGCCCTCTCTGGGAGTGAAAGGAACCTTTGCCTCACCGCCGCACTCAGCGCAAACGCCTACGAACATCTCTCTCTGAGCTCTTCTTGCATTCTTGCGTGCTGCACGGCACTCAGGGCATCTTTGGGGATCGTTCTCGAAGCCTTTGGAAGCATAAAATTCCTGCTCGCCTGCTGTGAATACGAATTCATTTCCGCAATCCTTGCATACTAAAGTTCTGTCCTCGTACATATTGAGTATACCTCTTTTCAAATTACGGCATAAAGACGGACTCACACCGACACCTTTGTCTTGACAACGCTCTTGAGATTTAAGCTACTTAGCCGATTTCATTTACCCGAAGCGTTCAAAAAAGCGCTTCACCATATCATTTTAAACCATTGAATGGATTTTGTCAAGGATTTTTGTTATAAAATAAAAAACGCAATAATAATTTGTTCAAAAAGACATTCTTATCAAAGTTCTATTGTGCATTTTTCACAATCAGCATTTACGCAGAGCATGCATCACATCTGCCTTTTAACTTCAACCGAAGCGCCATGAGATATGCATTTTAATGCGTATTTACCCAATAGGGACTATATTTTCCGCTTTTATTTGATAATTTTATCAGCTTGACAAATCCTGCCTGATATGATAAAATGTATTTGCTGTAGATACAATTGTACTTGTCACACGAACTGTTTAATAATCGGTGGTGTATCATGTCCGAAAAAAAATATGTGATAATCGACTGCGATGTTCTGCCCGATGTTTTCGCAAAGGTGATGGATGTAAAGCATCTGCTTGCCTGCGGCGAGGAAAAAAGCCAGGTATCTGCCTGCCGCCGTGCGGGTATATCGCGCAGCGCATTCTATAAGTATAAAGACAGCATTTTCGCCTATGAAGAAAAACAGGCGGCACAGGTGATCTCGCTCTACGCGGTGCTCAGGGATGAACCGGGTGTTCTTTCCTCGGTGCTTGCGATGCTGCATTCAAAGGGTGCGAATATCCTCACCCTCAACCAGAGCATTCCCGTTGACGGCGCGGCGGCGGTAACGCTGACACTCAGATCGGTCTCCTATGACGGGCAGGCTCTTGCAGAAACTCTTTCCGATATGGACGGGGTAATAGGGATCAGAGTAATATTGTGATGCGGTGCTTCGGCTTCCCATGCGCTGCATTTTAAACGGAGGTTATTTTATGTCTAAATTTGCGGTACTCGGTCACGGCGTTGTAGGTTCGGGCACGGTCGAGCTTTTTCTCAAAAACAGGGAGCTTATCAATTCCCGTCAGGGTACTGACCTTGAGCTGGGCTATATCCTTGATATAAGGGAATTCCCCGGCCTTTCCTATTCCGATAAATTCACAAAGGATATCAATGATATACTCAATGACGATGAAGTTACTGTTGTTGCAGAGGTAATGGGCGGCGTGAACCCTGCCTTTGATTTCGTTCTCAGCTGTCTCAACAGAGGCAAGAGCGTATGTACCTCAAACAAGGAGCTGGTGGCGAAAAAGGGCGCAGAGCTTATCGCTGCTGCAAAGGCGCACAACTGCAGCTTCCTCTTTGAGGCATCCACAGGCGGCGCTATTCCCATAATCCACCCTATGTATACAAGTCTTGCAGGCAATGAGATCACGGCTGTCTGCGGCATACTCAACGGCACCACCAACTATATCCTCACTCAGATGATCGAAAACGGCACTCCCTTTGACAAGGCTCTTTCCGAAGCACAGGCAAAGGGCTACGCCGAGAAGGATCCCACTGCAGATATAGAGGGACATGATGCGAACAGAAAGATCTGCATACTCTCCTCACTGGCATTCGGCAGACATGTATACCCCGACTGGGTACACTGCGAAGGAATTTCCAACATCACTGCCGAGGATGCAGCCTATGCAAAGAGCAACGGCTATGCCGTAAAGCTCATAGGCTCGGTTAAGAAGCTGCCAGACGGAAAGATACTTCCCATGGTGGCTCCCCGCTTTGTTCCCCTTTCATGTCAGCTTGCGTTCGTCAGCGATGTTTTCAACGGAATTATGGTCTACGGCAACGGCTTTGACGAGGTAATGATGTACGGAAAGGGCGCAGGAAAGCTGCCCACCGCAAGTGCAGTCCTGGGCGACATAATCGAGTGTGCAAAGGCTGACGGAACTATCCTCTCCTGCACATGGGAGGACAGCGCAGACAACAGCTTCATCGCAGATCACAAGGATGATACCGTCCGTATGTATGTACGCTGCAGCGGCAGCAGCACTCAGGATATAGAAGCAGCCTTCGGTAGCGTTGACTTTATCAAGGCAGACGGCATCAACGGTGAAACAGCATTCATCACGGCTGCAATGCCCGAAAAGGATATCGATGCAGCACTTGAAGGACTGTGCAGCAGGGTGATCAATACTATCAGGCTCCTCGGCTGATGAGATACTATCTTTTCAACAAGCCGCCCGGATGTGTTACTGCAGTGCGGGATGAAAAGTACAGGACGGTCATGTATTATTTCCCGACGGAGCTTCAGGCACTGCATCCCGTGGGCAGACTGGATATGGATTCCGCAGGACTGCTCATCATGACCGACGACGGCAGAGTCGACAGGGCAATACTCGATCCCGAGCACCATCTTGAAAAAGTCTACCGCGTGTGGTGCTTCGGCGATCCCGATGATGACACACTGCGGCGCGTTGAAAACGGCGTTGTAATACGGAAAAAGCTGTCCCGCCCTGCGGTGATAAGGGTAATCAGCCGCTTTGAGGTGGCTGACATGGAAAAGTATATGCCCGCGGGACGGCGAGAGCGATATATGAAAAATCCGCACGGAAAAGCATTCTGTGCGGAGGTTTCTGTCTGTGAGGGCAGGAAGCATCAGGTAAAGCTTATGATTAAGGCCGCAGGCTGCACTGTCTGCCGCCTGCAGCGCATATCCGTCGGCAATCTGTGTCTCGGTGAGCTCCCCGAAGGGGAATACCGTCCCTTCGATGAAAAAGAGACGGAATATATCACGAGTATTATAGAAAGATATACCAAAACAGCCGATGACCGCTGAGCGGGATCATCCATGTGCGGCAGATAACACATATCCATTATCGCAGCACATATAACCGTCGAAAATGCAAAACCGGGTACGAGCCGTACCCGGTTTTTGGTATATCTGTGCTGTAATAATACCATAACATACAGATATGGTCTGTCATTCAAACAGATCATAGTGATAGATTTTTGTATTGTCCGGATACATCCATATATCAAAACCCGGTGCATCATTGTGATATATCACGCTGTACTGTGTAAGAGAAGTCATCTCACCCGTGTATTCCTGTGATACGGCCTGTAAGGTCTCAGCTATGTTGTTTATGTCCATTTTTCCTTCATCCCGCAAAGACATAGACTCCATTATCCTTTTGAAACGCTCATAGCCATGCCCGTATCCAAAATGGTATCCCATAGCATCTTCGGGAGGTATAAAGCTCTCTTTGAGCACACCGTCATAGTAGCAATCCTCCGCATCATCGGATGATACAATGAAATTCGTTACTATATCCGTGTAGGTCACGATCATTTCATTGT
>CAMHMM010000226.1 GCA_946186215.1 uncultured Ruminococcus sp.
ATGAACTCCCCCATACAGGGCACGGCCGCCGATATAATGAAGATCGCAATGATCTTGTAGGTGTATTTATGATAAAGGTTGGAAAATTCAAAGGTGGGGTGATCAAGGTAGAAATCGAATTTCGATGTGTCCGATTTCTTGATCTTGTACTTGCTCAGTGTGCCGAACATACTTCCGTCTGCCTGATTGTGGCCGTAGAGGATTATGTTGTTGCACTGGTTCTGTGCGTAATCGTTTACCACACCGCGGAAATCGGCGAATATGGTGCCGCCGTAGTAGTTGTTCCCGTAGAAATTGTGGTTAAGGTAAAGGTCGTTGTTGCCGCACTGTACCACAACATTGTCGATCATCGTGCCGGGTACCTTGATCCATCCTGCGGTGTCGCTGTTGGAGTTTACATACTGGCGCATATTGTCAAGTATCGTAAGGTCGCCTGATTCTGTGTCCATCGTGATCACAGGCTCGGTAACGGGCTCTGTGGTGGTGGTCTCCGTTGTTGTTTCGGTAGTTGTTGCCGCTGTGGTGGTGGTAGTGGCCTCGGTGGTCATCTGTGTGATTATTACGGTATTTTCCGGAGTGCCCGGATCTTCTGCCGTGCCGCCGTTGCCGGAGGATTTTGCGGGTATCAGTATCGCCAGCACCACGACTACCGTTATGAGCAGAGCCGCCAGCACCGAGATCAGTATTATCTTCTTCTTATCCATTACAATTACACCAAATTCCAGTTTATCTGCCGCGCATCGGGATTAAGGTAGGCTGCGGCAGTATCTACATCAGGATCTTCGCCCTTTCTTACCTTTCTTGCCATTACCACGAACCTTGAAGGCTCAAACTCGCTCGAACAGGTGGAGAGAGTGAGAAATTCATCCCCGTATTTCACATCCACCGCGGTGATTATCTGAGTTCGTTCAAAGACATTCGACATGAACCTGTCATACACCGCTCTGTCTGAGAGATCAAGATAATTGTGGTAGTCAAATATTCTGCCCTCAGCAGTCTGAGAGGGCAGAGCCTCGGTGACAAAGTAGGCAAAGATCTTGTATTCATCGCTGCGATAGTTTGAATTGAAGGTTATTTTCGGGTGGGCACTGTAGAAATCAAGATTGTTCTTGTAATCCTTGAGCCGCCCGAACATCGTCCTGTCGCGCTGATTGTGTGCATATATTATCAGATTATCGGAGCGCTTTTTCGCCGTGAGCTCATTTCTGAAATCAAGGAAGGCAGTTCCCGCCTTGTTTTGTGAGCCGTCAAAGGCAACGGTGAGGTATCGGGCGTTGTCCGCCCCCTGCACTACGGGGAAATCCACCTCGGTGCCGTCGATCTTGATATAGCCGATGGTCTCGGGATTGATCGCCAGCATTTCCTGCGCTCCAGGAAGCATTTCGCTTTCGCCGCTCATGTTGGATACCACGGAATCATACAGGCCTTTGAGAGTTGAATTGAGCTGCTGTGCCGCGATGGAGAGATAGATCTCTCTGCCCAGTATCACCGCGCAGGCGATGAGCACCAGCACACAAAGCTGAGTGAAGAGCTTTGAAACGACTTCCTTTGCGCTGTCGCCCTTCTGTATCAGCAGCCAGTGGCCTCTGCGCCGCTTCTGCTTTTCCTTGAAGGCTTTTTTGTACGCCGCCTGAGCGCTTTTTGACATTCCCATTCAAACACCGCTTATCCCTGAAATTTCACAGCGGATATCACCGCCGTGTATGCAAAAGCGGTGCCTGAAAAAAGTGCCGCCAAGTCTGTAAAAGACATACTTACACACAATATTATGATACATCAAAAAGGCCTCTGTGTCAATCATTAATATGTGGATTTGTAGATTTTCACGAACGATTTTGCACAAATTCCCACATCCTTTAACTAAATTTTCACATTGTACTGTCAATGCCATATCAGGGCTCAAAAAAGCCCGCAGACGGCCGTTGTGCGACTGTCTGCGGGCATTGATCAGGAAAGGCTTTCCTTTAGTATATCATAGTTTTTCTGCATTATATCGAGGTAGGATGCTCCGCTGTCTACCTTATTGGCAGGGACCGACTGCATCGAGTCCAGCTGTGCGATCCTCTGATCCTTTGAGGATGTGTTCGCAATCACTGTTTCTGCGATCTTTCTGTCTGAATTTTCAATGGTAAATATCGTGCTGCATCCCAGAGCATCCATTTTTGCTGCAAGGAATGTAATGGTCTCAAAGCTTGCTTCCGTTTCAGCTGAGCAGCCGATAAATGCCGCATAGTAGTCAAGGCCGTAATCATCGGTGAAGTATCTGAAGGGGAATCTGTCCCCGAAGACAAGCGTTTTCTGTGATGCTCCTGCAAAAAGCTTTGAGAAATTTTGGTCGAGGGCATCGAGCCTGTCTGTGTATGCATTCAGATTTGCCCTGTATTTGTCGGAATTATCGGGATCCGCCTCGCAGACCGCATCGGTTATGGCGCTGCAGAGTGTTCCGGCATTTTTCAGAGAGAGCCAGATATGCTCGTCATATTCGGGCTCGTCGGTATCTTCTTCATCCTCTTCGCCCTGCATACCCTCTTTAAGCTCTTCCTCCTTGGCCGCAGCTCCGAGAGTGTCCATAAGGTTAATTATCTTCATATCCTTGTTTGTGCGCTCTTCAAGAGCATCCTCTATCCATTTGTCGGACTCGCCGCCGATATATATGATCATATCGCAGGATGATAGTTTTATTATATCATCCGCCGTGGGCTGATAGCTGTGCAGATCGGCACCGTTGCTTACAAGCAGGGAGAGGTCGAATGCCTCACTGTCGCCGATTATATTGCGCGTCCAGTCATATTCGGGGAATATGGTCGTGACGATGCTTATTTTTCCGCTGTTGGCTGTAGTCTTTGGTATCTGTGCGCCTGCCGAGCAGGAAGCGGATATAACAGCCGCTGCTGCTGCGGCAGCAAGCCTTTTTAATATATTTACAGCTTTATCCATGAGCTCCTCCTGTGATGCTGTAATCTTCTGATAATTATATGAAAACGAAAACCATTTTCACATTATACAGTATTACAGGAGCAATGTCAACGGATAATATGGCATATTTAGCATAGAATTTGCATGACTTTTTATGCAAAACGGCACATCCCCCTTCGGGAATGTGCCATAGTGTCACTTTGTATTGCTGAGCTTCCATCTGAACGAAGCGAACCTTCTTGCCTGAGTGTTGTCAAAGCTGATATTGCTGCAGGCTGTGGCCGGATCGTTGTAGCGGTACTCGCTTTTGAGCGCTCTTGAAGAAAACAGCGTGAACTGATTTTTTATCGACTCACTGCTGTAGTTTCTCGACTGGACTTCGTTGACCTCGAATTCCTGCTTCAGGAACTCGATTATCTCCTTTGCCATAACAGGCTTGGTGTCAGCGGTGTTGTATATTCCCGCATATCTTCCGCCTGTTTCATTGACCATGATCCCGCCGATAAAATCGACCAGATTATACAGGCAGCAGAACGAATAGCCGTAATCACCGTAGCCATATACGAAATAGTTGCCGTCCTTGGGATCGCGCACTCTTGCCACGAGGTTATCCACGAATGTCTTTGTGTAGACAGGGCAGGTGCGGATTATAACGACATTTATATTGCTTTTCTTGGTCGCAGCCCTGAGTGCATTTTCGCTGTCGAGCTTTATCTTGCCGTAGAGCGTGGCGGGCTTGAGATCGAAGGATTCTCTGATAGGCTCTCTTGTCTTCGGCGTTACATAGACCTGATGGGTGCTCAGCATGAAAATATCTGAATATTCATACTGCACAGCGGTCTTATAAATGAATTTGTCCACTGCTGCGGACATTTTTTCTTCATCGGAAGAAAGGATCGGAGAAATATCGTTGTCAACTGAGCAGCCAAGATGCATCAGTATGTTGGCATCTCGCATCGCACTTGTGATCTGATCCTTGTCTGTTATGTCGCATTCAATAAACTTGAAATTATGATCATAGATCTTCAGTGGCTTGCTGTCTGTCGCAATAACAGCAAATCCCTTCTTCAAAAGTATTTCGCATACATTGGAGCCGATAAGTCCCGCTGCTCCGGTAACGAAAACTGTTTTCATGTGATTTGCCCCCTTTGCATTATGTTTACT